>CAZXRT010000006.1:0-19451 GCA_964642535.1 uncultured Methanospirillum sp. | reverse complement strand
AGTTCGAATCTCGATGGCCCCATTTGCCTTTTTTTGAGGAGTGTATGATGCATCACGATGACCGCTGTTTTGACTGTCTTCTCTCCCGGGTCAGGTTAGAGACAGAACTTGCCGGTGCAACCCCGGATGAATATGGCAGGATATTCGGGCATGCAGCAAAACTTCTCGCCTTTCTTCACCTGACGCCATACACGCATCCTGTCGTGGCCAGTCATCTCCACCGGTCGGTGTATCATCAGCTGGGAACACGGGATCCATTCCTCGAGCTGAAAGAATTTTCCAATCGTCAGGCCGGTGATGCCCTTGAGAAGGTTGCCGGCGAACTGACCACCCTCCGGGACATCATTCTTGCTGCTGTCATTGGGAACATCTTTGACTATGGGGTAAAAGGCCACACCATCGAAGATGATTTTCTGGCATTTTTTCAAAAAGAATTCTCATCAGGGCTCTGGATCGACGATACCGATCGGATTGCCCCCCTCTGCAGAAAAGTGGTGTACCTGACTGATAACTGTGGAGAGATCCTCTTTGACCGGCTGCTCATCCGGCATCTGAAGAACTCAGGCTCATTTGTAACCCTCGTCGTCAGGGATGCCCCCCTCCTCAATGATGCCACGATGACTGATGCCTGTTCACTGGGACTCGATAAACTGGCTGACAGAGTATATACCACCGGTGCAGGAGCTGAGATCGGAATCAGGTTCGATCTCCTTCCCGGCGATGTCCGTACAGCGTTTGATGAGTGTACCATTGTAATCTCCAAGGGGATGGCAAATTATGAAAGCCTGCGGGAAGAGAGGTTTCTGCCTCCGGTTGCGTATCTTCTCGCTGCAAAATGCGATCCAATTGCAGAGGAACTTGGCGTGCCCAGAGGAGCAAAACTCGCCATGCTCCGCTCCTGAGTCCTTCAGGCAGAGGGAAGTACCTGGCAGGAATAACGCCGGGGATAATAGTACTTTTCTGCTTCAACCGCATACATACTCCGCATGGCCCTAGAGGGTTTATCGTACGGATGGCTTGTCGTTCTGGCCGGTGCATTTTTCCTGACTCTGGAGGTTTTCTCACCCGGATTCTTTCTTCTCGTGCCCGGTACAGTCCTGATTATCATCGGTATCCTGATGCTTCTTGGGATTGATATCTTCAGTTCCCAGTTCGGCATCCTCATCGGTATAGGACTGGCACTTGTTGCAGCCATTGCAACGGTTTTTTCCTACAGCAGGCTGACGGAGCGTTCTGATAAGCCATATACCATTAGTATGGACTCAATTGTCGGAAAAGAAGGCCTTCTCACCACAGCGGCCGACGAAGAGACGATGGATGGAAAAGCATCTGTCGAAGGGCAGATCTGGAGTGCACGATCGAGCGGAGGAAAGATCCCAAAGGGGGCCAGAGTGAAGGTGGTCTCCTCCAGGGGAGTGCATATCGTCGTTGAAGAGGTAAAGTAACATGGCATTTTTTGAAACATTTATTTCCATAATTCTGATCATCATCATTCTGATCATCTTTGCACGTGGCGTGATCATTATCCAGCCGTATGAACAGGGGCTGCAGATCCGCCTTGGCCAGTATATCGGGAGAATGAACCAGGGATTCAAATGGGTTGTCCCGTTCATCACCCAGGTGGTAAAACTTGACCTGAGAACCCTGGTCATTGATATCCCCTCCCAGGAGGTTATTACCAAGGACAATTCCCCGACAAATGTTGATGCAATCGTGTACATCAGGGTGATCGATCCTGAAAAGGCGTTCTTTGAAGTGGCGAATTATCGCATGGCCACCGTGGCGCTTGCACAGACATCCCTTCGTGGTATTATCGGAGACATGGAGCTCGATGAAGTTCTCTACAACCGTGAATCAATCAATACCAGGCTCCGTGATATTCTCGACAGGGAGACTGACCAGTGGGGTGTGAAGGTCGAGAGGGTCGAGATCAAGGAGGTTGATCCGGTCGGTGCCGTGAAAGACGCGATGACCGAGCAGACTGCGGCAGAGAGGGAGCGGCGTGCAGCAATCCTCAGGGCAGACGGAGAAAAACGCTCAGCGATTCTGAAGGCGGAAGGTCTGAAAAAGAGTATGATTCTCGAAGCTGAAGGAGAGAGGCAGAGCAGGATCCTCAGGGCAGATGGTGAACGGATGTCACAGATCCTTCGTTCCCAGGGTGAAGCCCAGGGGCTGCGGGTACTTTCTATCGGTGCAAAATCACTGGATAAACGAGCGATCACCGTGCTCTCCTTTGATGCCCTGAAAGCCATGTCAGCAGGACAGGCAACCAAGATCATATTCCCGTTCGAGATCTCAAGCCTGATCAGGCAGGGTGCAAAATTCCTTGGGGCAACCGAGGAGATGGATGACAGCAGCCCATCAGGAGAAACGCTTGATGAGAGTCTTCTTGGAAATATTCCCTCTGCAGAACAGATTGCAGAAGTGGTAAAATCAATCGAGGATGAAACAAAGGCGATTCTTAGTGAGCAACAACCGGTTGGTGCACCATTACCTGACAAGGAAGTCGATATCGAGAACAAACTGACATCAGAATGATTGATAAGACAATAGCACCGATATTCCATCGGGAAGATACAGTCTGTCAGGGGTGACAGACAGGAGTTCTATGCCAGTCGGTCAGAAAGTCCTGTATATCGATGATGAAGCACTGCTGAAGATGGCGTTTGTCGAAACATTGAAACAGCAGGGATATCAGGCAAGGGGGGCGATATCAGGGAAAGAAGCACTTGATATGATCGAGGCTGAAACTCCCGATATCATCATTCTTGATGTGATGATGAAGCCGATGGACGGGTGGGAGACTCTCACCCATATCAAGGACATGGAGCAGAGTCGTGATGTCCCGGTGATCATGCAGACCGGGAAGAGTCTGACGATCAAGGATGTTGTCAGGTACGGAGATCAGATCGAAGATTACCTGATAAAACCGGTCAGGCTCCCTGACCTGGTAAAAGCAATAGAAGGAGTCAGTGGCCGCAAGGCGATGATCGAAGAAGAGATCTCCCGTGCCACGGCAAAAGGCGGGGATGGAGACCTTATCAGGGAATACGCCAGGGTGAGGAAGCGGACAATCATCAGCAGACGGCTGATTGAGATCCTCGGGCGGATTTATCCGATTCGAACTGACGGAAGGAAGATAGAGACCGATTTTGATATGCCTGAACTCCACGAGATCATCAGGCAGTTTGAATCAGATGAAGACAGATGCTCACAGCTCAGGAAAGAACTCCTGGATTGATTAATACGAGCCATCTTCCTGAATCCTTTTTCCAATAGCATCGACAACGGTCCGGATCGTCATAATTCTCGCATAATATTTGTTATTTGCAGGAATGATTGTCCAGGGAGCTTCAGGAGTACTGGTCTTTCGGATCATGGTATTGACCGCCTGTTCATACTCATCCCATTTCTCGCGGTTCCGCCAGTCTTCATCAGTAATCTTCCATTGTTTATACTCGCTGTTCTGTCTTTCATTGAACCTGCGAAGTTGTTCTTCCTGGTCAATGTGAAGCCAGAACTTCACAATGACCACGCCGTTGCGTGACATCCGCTCTTCCATGCTGTTTATCTCGTGATACGCACGCTGCCATTCGTCTTCACGGCAGAACTTTTCAACCCGCTCCACCAGAACACGCCCGTACCATGAACGGTCAAATATCGTGATATGGCCTTTTCTTGGAAATTTCGGATAAAACCGCCAGAGATAATGGTGCTGTTTTTCATAATCGTTCGGGGCACCGATAGGGTCTACAATATATCCCCGGGGATTGAGCGAGTTTGTCAGCCTGATGATGCATCCACCCTTTCCCGCCGCATCCCATCCTTCAAAGACGATCATTACCGGGATTCCCTGACGATACGCCGCAAACTGGAGTTTCCTGAGCTCTTCCTGGTGTTTTTCAAGAAGGGGTTTGTACTCATCCTTTGAATATGCCTTTGTAAGGTCCACGGTGTCAAGGATGTTGGTCTCCCCAAGATTCTGCATCACCCCTTTGACAGCCAGGTACTGTGAAGTGTCTGGAGAGGAGGCGTTGATATTATCAAGCCATCCCTCGATCATGGAGTTGATCGTTCGCAGAACCTTCACATGAGCATACTTTATCTGTTCAGCCTCAACAATCACCCACGGACTTGCCGGAAGATCGGTTTTCATGAGCATCTTCTCGATAACCGGCAGATACAATCCGTACTGGTAGATTCCTTCCTTTCTTCGCAGATAACGCGTCTGATAGGTGAAGGGATCATCCTCAAGTTCTGACAGGCGTTTCTTCTGTTCCTGCTTGCTGATATGAAGGAAAAATTTCAGGATGAGGTTTCCATCAGAGGCCATCTGCTCTTCAAAACCGATAATATCACTGATACTGTCAGGAGGCAGCTCCTCCATGTGAGTTCGGTCAAACCTCTCAATCAGCATCGCGGTATACCAGCTCCGGTCAAAGATGGCAATCTGCCCATAGGGAGGCATCTTTGTCCAGAACCGCCACATCAGAGTATGATCCCGGTCAACGTCCTCCGGCTCATCAGTAGCATACACCCTGACACCCCGGGGGTCAAAGGTATGAAGCAGTTTATTAATGATCTGCGATATCCCGGATCCTCTCCATCCTTCAAAGATGATGATGACTGATTTTCCCCGTTTCCTCACTTCACGCTGCAGTTCTCCGGCTCTCATCAGAAGCGATTCAGATATTGTATTGTACTCCTCTTTGGGAATCTTTATTGAGAGATCAAAGGTTTCGAGCATAGTATCACCATAATGCCGTTCATGTACAAATATATTCGGATCAGGAGCCAAGTGATTTCAGATATGCCTTCCTAATCATGCGGTAGGTCAATGACTGATCCATATCTGACACGGGAAAAAACCCGGTTTGAGACTGAACGAACCTATCTTCAGGCCTATCCACTCCAGGATCTGGCAGATATCATCAGGGATGTCGGTTTTTCCTGCACAAGTTGCGGAAACTGCTGCCGTGCAGGACAGAACGGGCATGTATTTCTGCTTGATAGTGATACAACCCGAGCCAGGCAGATATGCCCGGACTCTCTGATCCCGGCACCATTTTTTGAAGTCTGCGATCGCAAGGGACGATTCTATGTATCCGGATATGCTCTCCGGACCAATCCGGACGGATCATGTATTCACCTGCAGGACAACCGGTGCCTCATATATAATGACAGATTTTCCATCTGCAGAGTGTATCCCTACATGCTCCATCGGGAACCGGATGAACGCGGAAGACTCACCTTCAGACAGATCAGCGGGCTGAATGAACACGGAGAATACCACGCAGAAATCTCACCAGAACAGTCCTTCTCCATCGCCCGTGATACACGTACATATGAGGAAGAATGGCTCAATCAGATGATCAGGTTCTTTGAATCCCTGATTCTTCTGTTTGACAGCACCGGAGAGAGGCATGTCAGAAAAGTGTATGATCGGCAGATGTCCCGGTTCAGACGGGGAGAAATAATAGACGTCCAGGTCTTCCATGCCGGCCGGTGGTATCCTCATACTGTCTCAATCGGAGATTATTCAGGGATGCTCGAGGAGGCAGGTCAATAATGTATATAACCTGCGATGGACAACTTAATACATAGATGTATCATAAAGTCGAAGAGGAGAGAGGACCTTCCCCCATTACCTGTTGAAAGTCATCATTCCAAAAGGCGACTCATTCATCTGAAAAAAGAAAACGAACCCTGCCCAGCAGAACGTACCTGACAAACACCACTGATACCATGAAATCACAGGATATTGCAATTGTAGGAATCCTCCTCGCAGTAGGAGCCATCGCCCGCCTGATCGCAACCGCCCTGGTACCGTCCCCGATCGTACCGAACTTTGTGATCGTCTTTTACTGTATCGCCATCATGCTGATCGCACCCCGTTTCAAGGAGGCACTTGGTATCGGGATCGTGGGAGGGATCATCAGTGCCCTGATCAGTCATTCCCTCTTCCCGCCAGCCAACCTGATCAGTGAACCCCTTGGCGCCCTTGTCTGCCTCGGAGTCTTCCTTGCAACCAAAGAGCGGGTAAAATTCGCACCTGCGTTATCAACCCTTCTTGCAACCTTCGCATCAGGAATCACCTTCGTCTGCATCGTCATGGTCCTGGTGATGGTCGCACCGGGCATGCTGTACAAGGCATTCACCGCATCAAGCCTGTACGCATTCTTCACGATGATGGTAATCACGATCATTCTCCCGACTGCCATCCTGAACACCATCGTTGCCCAGATCCTGTACCTGCCGGCAGCCAGGGTGTTATCCCGGGGAAGGGCATGATTCTGGCCTCAAGCCTGAGTTATACCTATCCCCTGGCAACCACACCGGCATTACGGGAGATTACCCTCTCCATCAGCGCCGGCGAACTGGTCCTGATAACCGGACCTACCGCAGCAGGGAAGACCACCCTCTGTCATGCACTGGCCGGTATCCTCCACCATGAATTCGGGGGGGTTATCACCGGTCATCTCTCCTTTCGTGGACGCCCCGTTTCAGAATACCTGGGGATGAGGGATCTGAACCGGCATATCAGCATGGTGTTTGATGATGCTGACGCCCAGTTGATTTTTACCAGTGTTGAGGAAGAGATCGCATCAGGGCTTGAAACAAGACTATCATCTTTTGCAGAACGGAAAAAACGCATTGAAGAAGTCCTTGAACTCTGTGGAATTACCCATCTGCGGGAGCGTCCCCCATATGCCCTCTCTGGTGGGCAGAAACAACGCGTGGCTATTGCTGCGGCTCTTGCGATGGATACAGAAGTCATCATCCTCGATGAACCGACATCAGAACTTGATGTGAACGCAACTGCAAAGATCATCACCATTCTGGAAAAGCTCAGATCTGAAGGAAAGACGATCATCATTGTGGATCATTCCCTTGAAGGGTACCGGGGTGTTGCTGACCGGGTCTTTGAACTGAAGAACGGGAGAATTCACCGGCAGGGTACCTTCAACGAACTCTTTCCTGAGGAACAGGGATCGATGAAGGCACTGTATGATGATCCTGACCTCATTCCCTACTCTCCGCCTGCATGCGAACCGGTGATCACCATCTCTGATCTCTGCCATCGGTACGGGGAAGTGCCTGCATTGACCGGAGTGGGTGTAAAAATATATCCCGGGGAATTTATCGCTCTCTTAGGAGAGAACGGATCAGGCAAAACCACCCTTGTCAAGCATCTGAATGGTCTGCTCAGGCCTGACAGCGGGATTGTCCGGGTGATGGACCTTGATGCTGCCATCGAGGAGATCATAACCCTTGTCCGGCATACCGGCCTTGTGTTTCAGAATCCTGACACCATGCTCTTTGCAGATTCTGTTCAGGAAGAGATCAGGTTCGGTCTTGATAATATCCATGCCACAGAACCGGAAGAAAGGATCAGGGAAGTCCTTGAGATGGTTCATCTGACAGGCCAGGAACAGACCTATCCCCGGCATCTCTCGCGAGGAGAGAGACAAAGACTTGCAGTCTCCTGTATCCTGGCCATGAGACCGGAGATCATCGTATTAGACGAGCCGACGACGGGTCTTGACGAGGCAGAATCAGACAGAATGATGCACCTGATGGAGTCACTCCAAAAACAGGGTCATACCATCATTATGGTCACTCATAACATGCGGATTGCCGGGGAGTATGCCGACCGGATCATTGCCATGGAGAATGGAAAAATTACCGGGGAGTATGCAACCACCAGGAAGGAGAGAGCATGACCGAGATTCTGCAGTATGTTCCGGGAACAAGTCTCCTCCACCGGTTAAGTCCGTTTACGAAACTGGTAATGGTGGTGCTCATCGTTTCGATGAGTGTGCTCACTCCGAGTATCATCTTCCTGGCCGGGCTCATCGTGATGATTGTGGCCGGAGCATCAGTGTCAGGAATGCGCAGGGAGATCACCGGACAGATTCCCTTTCTGGTAGTACTGGGGATCTTTCTGCTCCTGATTACAACTCTCACCGTTCAGGGAGGGGAGACATATTTTTCCCTGATTCCTGCATCAGTTCCCATTATCGGAGGAGGACTTCCAATCACCGAAGGAGGACTCGGGCTCGGTCTTATGTTCACGTTCCGGTTTGTGGTGATGATCCTCTCGTTCCAGCTCTTCATCGTCACCACAAAACCAAGCGAACTCGTCACCAGCCTGCTGGTCTTCAGATTACCGGTTGATTATATCCTGATGTTCCTGATAGCGCTCAGATTCATTCCCAGCCTGCAGCTGGAAGCAAAACGGATCCATGAGGCACAACTCTCCCGGGGATACAATCCGGGAACCGGGATCATCGGGAGGATGAGAAGCCTGCGGCCGATTATGATCCCGTTAGTTGCAAACTCACTGGCAAAAACACAGGTTCTCGGACTGACCCTTGATATGAGAGGGTACAGGAGTAAGAAGAGTCTGCCATTCCATGAACTGGAATTTCATCGTGGTGACACAGTCGCCCTTTTGATCATCGGAATAGCAGTGCTCGCGTATATCTTTCATCACTTTTTCTAGCCTTTTTTCCCGCCCGGAAAAAAGAGACTAATTCTGCTTAATCAATGATTTTGCGATAGAAAACGCTTCATTGGCCTCGTTGATCTGCCCGAGTGCCAGATGAATCTCACCCTTTTTGCTCCAGATTTCAGCATTGTCCGACTCGATTCCGGTCATCACCTCGTAACATTTCAGCGTTTCCATAAACCGGCCGAGCTTTGTCAATGTATATGCCTTATTCTGCCAGAGATCAAGCCTTCTGGGATTTATCTCAATCGCCTTGTCAAATGCCGATAACGCATCGTCGTACTGCTCCAGCCGGTTCAGAGCAAAACCCCGAAGAAGATAGGCATTATCCACTTTTTCACCAGACTGACGGGAGAGTTCGATTGCCTGATCAGCAGCCTTCACAGCGAGACGGTATTCCCCGGTCTCGATGTAGGAAGCAGCTTTGCCCTGCCACGCAGCACTCTCGTTCGGATCGATACTGAGTGCCTGCTCAAAGTCGCGCATTGCTGCATCATTCTGACCTAGATGCTGAAGAGCGATACCCCGGTAGGTGAACCCCTTGGCATTCATCCCGTTCAACTCCAATGATCGGTTATATGCATCGACTGCATCTGAATACAGTCCTTCCTTGGCAAACCGGTTCCCCTGGTCCAGCCACTGGCCTGCATCCCATGAAGATCCACCGATGCAGCCAGTAATAAAAACGAAAAAAAATACCAGGAAGAGTCCTGAATAAATGCCTGGAGAGGAAATATTGCGAAATTTCACCTGATTTCACCTGCATAGTGCCGTACGGCACCGCTTATCAAGGTTCATCCGGAGGCGGGAAATGTCTTCCTCTTGCCCGGGCCGGATCAGCTGGCGAACAGGACAGGAGTTCGCGGGACCTTCTGGGTGATCTCCTTCTCTTTTTCTTTATAGAGCAGTGTGGCCTTGTCTATGGCAACACCCGCCTCAGCTTCCCTTCCGAGCACTTTCAGGACAGAAGCCTTGTTAATCCAGTTTTCCGCATTTTCCGGGTTAACGGTGATGGCCTGTTCAAACGAACGAAGGGCTTGCTCATATTGATTGAGCATGATATACGCAAACCCCCGGGCAGACCAGACCCTTTCGTCATTTTTATTCAGGAGAAGGCATTTATCAAAATGCTGGATCGCCATATCATACTGTCCCCTGCTTGAGAGAGCCATTCCGCGGTAGTACCAATACTCTGTATTCCCAGGTTCTTTCTCGATTGCCTTAAAGAAAGAACGAACCGCCTCATCATAATCACCCATCATGTAACTGGTCCGACCTTTCCAGTACCAGGCCTGGGAATAGTCGGAGTTCTGCCTGATAGCATCCGTAAATGCGTCAATCGCATCTTTATATCTGACCATCTCAAACAGGGAGAGTCCTTTCAGATAATAGAGCTCACTGTCGTTCGGTTCAAGTGCAATTGCCTGATTATATGCAGAGATCGCTTCAGCATACCGCCCATGCCGGTAATTATCATTCCCTTTTTCCTTCCATTCACCGGTACTCATGCATCCGGACAGAAGAATCGCAAGTACCATCAGAAGGATGATAATATACCCGGTAAAAACCTCCCGGCAGGCGTTATGAGTCATGAATTGTGAATACTCATACTCATCTTAGTTCACAGCCCATAAGAGGCTGCCTCTCTATAGCCGAAGCGGGAAAAAAAGATTATTCGTAAAGGAATTGTTCATCAATCCGGGTATAGGATGCGATCTCTCCATCTGAGAAATGGATGGCGATCTCGCGTTTTGCGGTCTCAACCGAGTCAGACCCGTGGATAACATTCATTCCGATCTCAAGGGCAAAATCGCCGCGGATAGTTCCGGGAGCAGCTCCTGCCGGATTGGTTGCTCCGATCATATCCCTGCTGATCTTCACAATGTCCTTGCCGGCAAAGACCATGAGAAAACACGGGCCACTGGTAATATATGCCTTGAGACCCGGGAAGAATGGTTTCTGCACGTGCTCGGCATAATGTTCCATGACTCGTGATTCAGGAAGTTTTTCAAACTTCGCTGCAACCAGCTTGAATCCCCGGCGTTCAAACCGGGTGATGATCTCGCCAACAAGTCCACGCTGGACTCCGTCCGGCTTGACCATCAGGAAGGTCTGTTCCATCCCTTCACTCCTTTCCCATCGCCTTGCGGCCAGCTGCGGTCCAGGCTACCCGGCGGGGAATCCGTCCGAGCTTGTAGTTCTTCTGACACTTGGTGCTGCAGAAGAAGAAGATCTGCCCATCCTTGCGGACGAACATCTTTCCAGTTCCTGGTTCCATAGCATCTCCGCAGAATGAACAAACGTGTGATTGCATCACCGTCTTCACCTCCGTGAGAGTTTCTTGGCCTCACGCTCGGTTTCGAGGAGCATAAGGACATCCCCTTCTCGGATGGGGCCGACCGTGTTCCGGGTAATGATTCGTCCCTTGTTGGGTCCGTCGAGAATACGGCACTTGACCTGCATAGCTTCGCCATGCATGCCCGTGGAGCCGATCACCTCGATCACTTCGGCGGGCGTTGCATCAGACATGAGAATCACTCGGCCTTAAGGGCTGCAACCTGTCCTGCAATCTCGTCAACAAGCTCTTTCGCCTTGCCGGGTTTTATTACGGCAGCAGCAGCAGAACCGACTTCAAGGCCGCATGCGGCGCCGATGTCATTCTGTTTAGAGACGAAGATGTACGGAACCTTCTTTTCTTCGCAGAGCGGTCCAAGGTGCATCACAATCTCGGACGGCTCAACGTCGGCACCAATAAGAACAAGCTGGGCGATCCCGCGCTCGACAGCCTTGGTGGCTTCATTGGAGCCCTTCTTAATCTTCCCGGTCTCTCGTGCGCTTTCAACTGCCTCGAGTGCCTTGTTCTGAATTTCTTCAGAAACTTCAAAGGTAACGTAGTTTGCCATATTTAACCTCATTCAGGAGAGATTTACCCTCTCCGTCATCACTCATCAGTACGTGACGAATGTGCCATACAATTACGAGAAATACACCAATAAAGGTTTGGAGTTCATGGAGAAAAGTCACCTGACCAGCCACCTTCCTGTGGAGTCGTCAGGCGATAGATCGTCACCGCCCCCTGGTCAAACACCGGTGTAATTCCCTCATCAGGAAGGGTGACATGATACCGTTCCCGTTCAGCCGGCCCGACATACAGAAGGTCAATCCTGAACATGCGCATCAGTTTCTCGCACCAGAACGGATCCTCGTAGATGGTCCTGATTACCGTTGTCCTCTGGGCATACCAGCCGGGCGGAGTGTTGTTCCGCCACATCGATTCGTGAAACGGCCAGCCAAGAAGCGCAGGAATTCCGGTGAATGAAGAGACCCTTCCATAGTACCCATAGTCACCACCCTCTGCCTCGACAAGGGTGATATTTCCCTCAAGCGTTCTGAGCCAGTGAATGGCTGCAAGGTCATCAGGATGGCCTGACGAGAGCCAGGCAAGACCATCCATGGTCGGAGTATGCGGTCCGGAATGGGAAGCGGTCACAAACACGGGGAGCACAAGGACCAGAAGAAGCATGAGAAAAATGGTTCCCTGGACGAGCCGGGAAGAGAGTGACGGCGGGTGAGTCAACGTCTGAAGAAGTTTCCCAAGCATCACTGCAGAACCTGCACTCAGCGCAATCCAGGCCGTGATATAGAACTTAAAGACCGTATTCATCCTGAAATACTGTTCACCCATGTTGTCACGGAGGTAGATAATCTCACAGAATATCAGGATTGCAAGGCCCACACCAGCCAGGAGGTCTGCTGCCCCGGTTCGCCGGACCAGAACCCCCCCGAGGAGGAGGGCAGGAATTGCTGCAGCATAGTAGCCCGTGACAATAAAAGGGAGGGCCAGAAGAAGAATCCAGGGATTTTTCCTAAATACCGGCAGGAGCGAGAAGGTAATGATGACCACGAACCATCCGCTGACCAGCAGGAACTGGGGAATGGAGGAAGGGGCATGAACCAGAGCGACCCCTCCGATTCCCTGGGCTTTCATCATCAGATAAAAAGGAAGATAACAGAGAATTCCGATCAGTGGAACCAGAACCAGATACAGGAGGGCTCCCCGTCCCTCAGAAAAAGTCCTGGCTCCGATCCCTTCTCCTCCGGGTGTGCGGACTGCCGCGATGATGGCAGACAACCTGCTCCTTATGGAAGATGGATCTTTCGATCCGGCAGGAACAGATCCTGCTGAATCATACAGGAGGACGGCCCCGGTGAGAAGGACAAGCGGTGCCTGCACCAGGATATCCCAGGTATTGGTCGGAGGAATGGTTCCAAGTGCCAGTCCACTGGCAAGGATCAATACCAGCCGTGACAAGGGATGTATCTCTTTCCAACAGGTTATTGCGAGCGTGATGAGAAGAAGGAGAGTAGTCTGGGGAAAAATCCCGAGAACATGGGCATGGACATCCCCGAATATGAATGAGAAGAGAGGATATTCATTAATAGTACCGTCAATCACCCGGGTACTATCCCAGAGTAGGGATCCCCACTCCCTTCCGGCTATTGAGAGCTGAACAAAGGCCGGATTGATCAGGAAAAAGAGCAGAACCAAAAGTAGTCTGAAACGGGAGAGGAGAAGGGATCCGATCCCGTACAGGTTTACTGCTACCAGGGCTGCAATGGTGGGAAGGGCGAGAGTAAACAGCTGCGGAGACTGGATGCCGGCAGTCAGACCGAGACAGGCAATCATCCAGTGACCAAGATAGTAGTAAACCGAGAGATCACCACCTGCAAACCAGGGATCCAGGGGAGGAATGACCGTCATCCTCATCATCGAGGCGATGAACCCGTGATCCATGAACTTTTCTGCAGAACTGATATCAGGACTGAAGACCCGCAATGCCAGCATGGCAAGGAATACCGCAAAGAAGAGGGCATAATACCTCCACTCCTGGGAGAAGTGGGTTTTTATGCAGGTCAGAGCCCGGGACACACTCCGATTGCCAGAACTGACAATATGGTATATGGATACAACCAGAAAAGGAAGCAGTGCCACCTGAACCGGCAGATGCACCAGGACAGCCCAGTAACTGAGAAGAGTATAGGTTAGCAGTGAGATACTGAAAGCCAGAGGAACCGCTACCCGGCCCGGATATCTCCTGAATAAGGGGAGAAGGGAAAGGTGAAGGAATATGATCAGAACCAGCCAGGTGAGAACCAGACTGATTTCGAAGCCGGTTATCATAACTCCTCATCTGCATTGTCACAAAGACGCCGCCTGATGCTGCTCATCATCTCGGGAACCACCCAGTTGCCAAAGAACACAATAGAGATCCCGCCACCGATCAGCGTGATCAGGTTCTTGATGAGATGATCCACAACCGCAATCAGGGTTGCAGTCGCCGGGGCAACCCCGGAGAGTTCAAAGATCACGGCAAGAGAAACCTCATACGTGCCCATCCCTCCCGGAGTCAGGGGAACGGCTTTTACCAGGTTTCCCGCAACAATTCCGAGCAGGATGACGGCAAAGGGAATATCCTGGTCAAACATCCATGAAACTGACTCGCAGATCAGGGTATCCATGAGCCAGATCACAATCGATGAAAAGAAAAGGACAATTGCGGTTGACGGGGTAAGAGAAGCTGCCTTCACTTCAGCAAGCATCGTCAGAAAATACCCGATATACTTGTTTTCAGAAGAGAACCTTCCCAAAAGAACAAGAGTGATGAAAAACACCGCCCCGAGGACCAGCGGGACGGCTATCAGGGAAAAAACCCAGTCAGGGACATCAATGACAAAGAAAACGGCAACAAGACCCAGGACTGCCACCGTGATGATATCAAATACCCGTTCAACCACAATGGATGACAATCCCTGCGAGACGGTTGCATCATATTCATGCCTGACCAGGATGATCCGGATCAGATCTCCAAGCCGGGCAGGGACTACAAGATTGACAGTCTGGGAAAGGAAGATACACCCGGTTGAAAACAGGACCGGGACAGAAAGAGACAGTCTTCCAAGTATGATCCGGTACCTCCAGCCCCGGAGAATCCAGGCCAGGAAACAGATCACCACTGCAGGGACCAGGTAGAGCGGGTGCAGGAATTGCAGGGTATCGGTCAGGTCGCCCCAGACCCTCCAGAGCATGGCGGCAAGGATACCGAAGGCCAGGAGGACAGAGAAAATCAGGGCACTGATCTTACGAAACATGCAGTTTCCACCAGAGTTTCAGAATGGATCGCCCCATCTTCCAGATATCCTGCGACTTTACCGTAGTTCCCGGCCCCTCACGCCAGAGAACGGGTATTTCATCGATTTGAAACCCTTTTTTCTGTGCCCTGACAAGCACTTCCGTATCCCAGAACCAGTGGGTATCCTCAACTTCGGAGAGCAGGGAGAGGAGTTTTTCTCTTCTGAACGCCTTGAATCCGCACTGATGATCCTGCAGCCGGCTTCCCAGGAAGAGGTGAACAAGCCAGTTATACCCGCGGCTTTTCACTTCTCTTCCGATACTACGGGTAATATCACTATCAGGGAGAAGACGCGAGCCGGTAGCGATATCAGACCCTTTGGCAATGGAAGATATCAGATCTGACAGGTGACTCATATCAGTTGCGAGATCGACATCAAAATAACAGAATATTTCCCCATGGGCCATCCGGGCTGCCAGGGAAAGGGCAGAACCCCTGCCGAGGCGTTCATCACGGTGGAGATGGCGGATTCGGGGATCACGATCCTGCCATGAGGCGGCATATGCAGTGGAACCGTCAGTACTGGCATCCTCAGCAATGATGATCTCAAATGTGGAGACGAGACTTTCCAATGTCTGCAGGGTCAGGGGTATTGCTTCCTGTAAGGCAGGAAGATCATTGTATACCGGGATAACAACCGAAACAGATTCTTCAGCGATGGTATTCACGACTACGGATATCCTCCACGACTCGTTCTGCGGCCCTGATCGATCCTTCAATACTCCGCTCGGGATAATTTTCCGGCGAAAACATCCCTGCGAGATATAATCCGGGCAGTCGGGGCTCAATGAGACTGTTTTTATAACCCGTGAGATACAGCGGCCCTGCCTCGCGATCTATAGTGAGACGGGACCAGAGAATCTCATCAGGTTGTACAGAAAACTTCGTGCAGAAATCAGATAGCATCTTTTCCTTTATATCGGGATCCGCTTCACCTGAAAAATACGAGGCGAGATAGACGATATGCTCGCCGTACCAGTCATACGGTGCAAAATTGGTATGGGCGACGACAGCCCCGTACGGAGCAGGATCAGTGACATTCAGCCAGTATATTCCTCCGGTCACGTCACGGGAAAGCGCGAGCACCATGCATGCTGCTCCCTGGTATGGGACAGCCGGGATACCCGGGACTCCGATCCGGGTAAGAATGGAAGGACTTGCAGTCCCGATGAGAATATCAAAAAACTCGCCATCAACCATCCAGCCATCTTTTTCAGGAGTTGAATGACGGGATACTGACTGAACAGGAGTATCAAGGCGGATTTGTGCACCACGTTCCTGTGCACCGCTCACCAGCCGGTCAACCATCACCGCAAAACCTCCTATGAGATATCCGAGTCTCTCTCCACTAATACCCCGATCAGAACGGATGGCAACCCGGCTCATCAGCCAGGCTGCCGAGACCCGATCAGCATTCTGTCCGAACTTTGAATTCAAAAGGGGTTTGAAGAAAGACTGGTAGATTCGATCTCCTAAAACCTCAAGGATGTAATCATGAGCGGTAACCTGGTCGAGAGCAGATATATCCATCCGGGATGCCTTTCTGGTAAAGAGACCGAGGCGGATCTTATCAGTGAAGGTGAGATGAGGGTAGCGGAGAATTTCCAGCGGTGTTGTCATCGCATGAATGCAGCCACCGGTGAATGAACCGGTTGAACCGGAAAGCCAGACGATTGTATCCTCCAACCCAAGCCCGGATAATAGGGCCATGGTTGCACAGTCGCCTGAAAAGAAGTGATGATAATACCGCTCAATTGAGTAGCGTTTCGTATGATATGATGAAAGGAGGCCACCGGGCTGTGAATCCTTCTCAAAAATGACCACGTCAAAGTCATGTGACAGTTGATATCCGGCAGTCAGTCCGGCAAGCCCTCCCCCGATCACACATACCCGCATCAGAAATCTCCACTCATATTTCCTTAGTTATTCCCTTCGCGCTCATTGAAGAAGCTTTTTGAGTACACAAACGTAAATTGTACGCAATATCCAAGGTACCGCATCATTTCAGGGCAACTGGTGTAATAACAATGAAAGTATTTTTTATCGGATTTGGTCAGGCAGGAGGGAAAATTGTTGATAAATTCATCGAATTTGACCAAAGAGCCGCAACAGGCAGTTTTAAAGCAATAGCGGTGAACACTGCCCGGACCGATCTTATGGGCCTTCAGAACCTTGATTTTGAAGATCGGGTTCTAATCGGCCAGACAATGGTGAAGGGTCATGGCGTCGGGACCGACAATGATGCCGGAGCTCAGATCACCTTTGATGAGATCGACATCGTGATGAATGCCATCGACCGGAAAGGGATCGGTGAGACGGAGGCTTTTATTATCGTCGCCGGCCTTGGAGGAGGAACGGGTTCCGGAGGAGCTCCGGTGCTCGCCCGGCATCTGAAGAAGATCTATACCGAGCCGGTCTATGTACTGGCAATCCTTCCCGCTCCCGAGGAAGGACGTCTCTATTCGTACAACGCTGCCCGGAGCCTTGCAACCCTTGTAAAAGAAGCGGATAATGTCATTCTCTTTGACAACAGTGCCTGGAAAAATGAAGGAGAGAGTATCAAGGGAGCGTTTGACCGGCTCAACGAAGAGATAGTAAGGAGATTCGGTCTTCTTTTCAGGGCCGGAGAAGTCGGAACCCTGGGCCATGTCGGTGAGATGGTTGTCGATTCCAGCGAGATTATCAACACTCTCCGGGGAGGCGGAATCAGTTCGGTAGGATATGCCATCAGCGAGGTCGGAGGATCCGCTCCGGAACCGGAAGTCGGCCTTCTTGGCAGGGTTCTGCGCAGGAGTCCGCAGGTCGAGGAGCGACGGCCGGAAGACAAACTCATGGGCGAAGACCGGGCATCCCGGGTCCTTTCCCTGGTTCGGAGAGCGATGCTGGGCAGACTTACCCTGCCGTGTGAGTATACCACGGCAAGCAGGGCCCTGGTGCTTGTCGCCGGACCGCCTGATGAGCTTGACCGGAAGGGGATTGAGAAGGCAAAGAGCTGGGTTGAGGAGAACATCGCCGGCGTTGAGGTCAGAGGTGGAGATTTTCCAGCACAAAGCAGGTTTGTTGCTGCAGTAGTCCTGCTGGCATCAATTGCTGATGCTCCCCGTGTCACCAACCTCCTTGAGATCGCAAAGGAAACGAAAGCAACGTCTGAACGAATCGATGAAGAGAACGTACTGAAACTCGATGAGAGTATCGAACCTCTGTTTGAATAACATGAGCATGAAGACAGGAATTAGTATCATCACGCTGCTGGTCCTTATCGGACTTGCCATCTCCCCTGTTCTTGCGGGAGCCGAAGTCGGATATGTGAATGTAAAACCCGCTGGAGATCTTGAATCAGGAAAAACGAACGTAACGGCAGAATTCCAGATCGATTTCATCTCCCAGGCCGGAGAAACATTCCCCAGTGATGAAAACCTCCTCCTCTCCACCGATCTTGAAAATCCCGTCTGGAACTATGCAATCGTTCTTGACGGAGTGGAAAATGCCAGACCTGCATCCAGTAAAAGCCAGCTCCAGCTGACTGGTTGGGAACTCTCGTATAACGATGTCGAGGAACAGGTCAAAGTTACCCTGAGAGGAAACGCCCCCAAAACTGACAAATCCAAACAGATTCAGGTTGTCAGTGTCAGTGCAACCTCAACAAACGGAAAGGTCAAGGATGAGATCACTAATGTCACCCGGTTCCTGACCAATCCAAACGAACTGACCGGAGACATCGGTTCAGTCAGGACAAAGGTCAAGAAGCTCCAGACCGACATCGCCACCCTGAAAGCTGAGGGGATTGACACTTCAAAAGCAGATCAGAAAGCAAAAGATGCAGCAAGCGCCCTTGATCGTGCAGGAAAGGAGAGTTATACCAACGCCAAGGTGTTTATCCAGAATGCCGAGGTCTACCTGAAGGATGGATACTCCTATCTTGATATGGGAACTGCCCAGAACCTGGTAAACCAGGCGAAAGAGGCAATCGACCGTACCGATGAATGGATTACCTATTTCAAGACGGAAAAGAACATGGCAACCGATCCCCGTCTTGCTCCAATCATCACCAAGCGTGAATTTGCTTCTGAATATACGGCGAATGCACAGGATTTGTTCGAACAGAACAAGTATGATGAAGCAAAGGCAAAGGCAGAGGATGCGAATGAGAAGGCGACCGAGGTATTCAACGACACCCAGGCACTCTATAACGAGGTTTCCAACGGGCCAGCTACCTCCGGGCCGGATCTCAGTGCAATAACCGGTATCCTGGTCTACGTGATCATCGCCATCATTGTGATTGCAGCCGGAGTAGGTATCTTCCTGTACATGAAAAAGAAGGGAGGAAACGGCGGTGGCGGCGGCGGTCGTGGTGGAAGCGGTGGTGGTGGTTCCTTCGGATGGAAGAGTCGCTCTGCACCAAAAACAAAGAAGTCTCATCAGTATGATGAGTTATTCTGAAAATTCTTTTTTTCCGCATCAGAAAATTACCCTTCAGGGCCAAATGCCCCATTCTCGTGATACCGGGATTACGGCATCCGGATGATATCACCACAAAAGCCAACAGGCACTGTCCCCAACAGATTGGTAACCTCATCAGATCGAATAGTATTCAGATACCGGATATTACACCGGTATGCCATTGCAGGATTCGATACAAAAGGATTGAAATATTACCGCTATCTCTGGTCGAACGACAGAACCGATGAATGGCTGTCAGGAAGATACACCAGATGATGCAAGAACCCCTAAAAAAGTTATGCAGACAG
>CAZXRT010000005.1:3247-20125 GCA_964642535.1 uncultured Methanospirillum sp. | reverse complement strand
ACGGTTTCATGACCTTTCGGGAATCATTGAGGAAAGGATGGAAGAAGCAGTCATGAAGGAGAAAGAGTGATCCATGAATGGATATAATCGAAATTTTCCAAATTCAACGAGTATAAGAGAAATCGTCCATGGAGATGGTTCGATCGTCTCAGATACATGGGGAGAGTATGAGACTATAAAAGGAAGAATAGTGCACTAATATCGCTCCCTGAAAGTGACTCACCTTTGAGAAAAAAATGAGTTCCTGGAGGCCATCAGGGCATCTTCTGCCTTGATAGGCTTTCTTCCGGCATGGGAGGCGGGTTTTCCGCTTCCTTTGCCCGTTTTCTAATAAATTTCTCAGCCCTTGTGACTACAATTTCTGCTGCATCGCTTCCCACCCGCTCACGTTCGCGACAGGCATCATTATCCTTGACGCATACAATAATTCCAGTAGTCATATTTGCAATCCTGATTACATTCTACGTACCTATTGCACTCTTGCATACACTCGTCAATTTGGCACTCATTCCAATTTACTGGTGCATGAGAATCGACCCCCAGATACACATTCATCGATTTTTGCTTTTCAATGGTGACTTTCTCTATCGGAACGGTATCATTTGCATACGCTTTCAGCATTTCCCCTTCATAGAATTCAAGGGGAGTTACCTGCATGGAGAGGACTTTGGTTTCATTTGAGAAGGAAAGATTTGTGACCTGGACAAGAGAGACAGACTCACCGTCAGTTCCGGAAAAGATGAGTGCTGCATTGATGGGAAAATGAAAATATGAGACTTCACTGGTTGGAAATAATCGTTTCGTTGTTTCGAATCCCAGAGACATATACGGAACAACATCTTGTAGAGTTATCATCATTCCATCTGGTTCTTTCGTTATGGACGGTTCTCCTCCCTGAATATACATGATATAGCCAGATGACTCTTCAGCAATACAGATTCCTGTCAGAGATACCATCAAAAATACGCAGATACCCCCTGTTATCAGAGACCGGTTCATACAATACATTGTAGAATGCAACCATAAGAATTATCCGTTTCATCATCATAGGGGAAAACCTCATATTTCTGACCAATACTGAAATAAAAAAGAATTTAACTGTCGATAAGGTACATACGAGGAGCCACGGTCATGTCAATCAGGCTGAAAAAAAAGACTCTGTTTGATACCCGTAACAACTCATTGAGGATAACGATACACCCCCTCTTTTGTATCTGGCCACGTAATACGTGATACAAAATCCCCCCGTGAAAAAAGAAAGAGAGGAGACTTCTCCTGAAAACCAATACCGTTCCAACCTGAAACAAAGTCTCTCTTCCCTATACGGGAATTATTGCAATGATGGGAGCAGTCTCCATTATCCCTCTTGTAAGGATTCGGGAATAGTGTGGTAAGGAGTATCTCTCATCATGTGCATTTCGCTCTCCCTTCTCCATACCATCGATACGAAACGACAGCGACGAGAGAGGGCAGGTGTGAACATTATAGGATTTTCCCCATTAAAAAGAGGTCTGCATATTTCCCGTCTATAAAAAATGCCAGTTTTTTCCTTCCTTCCTGTTCATATCCCTCTTTCTCATATAACCGGATGGCACGGGGATTCGTATCAGCAACCATACATTCCATCTTGAGATACCCGCGTTTTCTCACTTCCTCTTCAAGAAATTGAATTGTGGCCCTTCCGATTCCTTTTCCCCAGTATTCAGGAATCATATAGAGAAAAAAGGTTGCAACATGTGAAAGCCTGGTTCCCTGAGGTTGTGCATAAAATCCTGCACCACCGATCAATACATCACCATCAAAAATCCCCCACAACGTAACGATACCACTTTGGATGTAGGACCACATGGCCTGGGTGGTCGCCATGGAAACCGGAGGAATTGTCTCAAAGTGCTGGGAAATATCAGGCATATTGGATAGTTCATTAATCCTGACGAGATCTGATTCCTGTATAGGACGAAAGATGACCGGCAGGGATGATTGGTGAAAAGTCACAGAAAACATTGAGGATACAGCAGGATAAGCGTTTTGGAGGAGAGGCTTTAGGTTTTCGTACGAGTATCGTGCGTTTTCCTGGATTCGTGTTGACAAATTCTTCCAACGCCTCACAAATTCCTTCTTTTTTCGAGTGAGTTCTACAGGTGAGAATAGAATATATTTGGTGAGTAGATCCCAAATGTATTGGCTCTCATTTTCGATCTGTTTTTTATTATGGTCACTCTTTCAAATGACCATAATCTTTGAGCGTTTGCTGTTGTCTGTGGGGAACACTCATCTAAAAAATTCAATTCTTGAAGAGTGGATTCCTTATATTTCTGACTAGCACTGAAATTGAATATGACTTTGCATGTGAGGAAAATTAGTATGAATTTATTAGATTATTGAGGTCTACGCCATACTATCGTGTGAGTATGGAATGATTGAAAAAAAACTGTGCATTAATTTCCTGACGTGTGAAATATCGATTGTACATCAACAATATCGTGATAGATTGCATTTACGTTTATTTCTCTGTTTATTCGTATTATCCTTCCAGCGATGAAGAATAATATATGGGATCTTTTCCTAATGACTATAGAGAGAGGTGAACCATGAATACGTATACTGCCATCATCCATCGTGAAGAAGATCTATTTGTTGCATTATGTCCTGAAACCGGAACCGTAAGCCAGGGTCCTTCTATCGAGGAAGCAATAGAGAATCTGAAAGAAGCAACCGAACTGTATCTGGAAGAGTTCCCCCTTTCCCCCCTATCCCGGAGCCTGATAACCACATTTGAGGTAACGCCTGTTGTCAGCCAGTAAACGGATATCTGGAGCAGAAACCATAAAAATTCTCTGTAAACATTTTGGATTTGAGATCTCCGGGAGAAAAGGTAGTCATGTTCGTCTCTCTAAAAATACTCCTGAAGGAAAGATCGGGACTGTGATTCCCATGCATGATGAACTTGCAACAGGGACACTTCGTTATGCCCTAAAACTTGCAGGTATTTCTCTCGAAGAATTTGAAATCTATTATTGAATTGAATTCAGGAACTCAGTATATCAGTCCGGAAAATCCTGATATCCTTTTTTGATAAATTATACATCCGAAAGAATGCGGGAACGAAGTAATGGTTTTATCCCATTGATATCAATACCATCAATTGCGGTTTGTAATGCTTCTTCAAGATCAGGAAATCAAAAAAAAACTCTTCGTCGTTTCAAGTGGGTAATCAAAAAGGTATCCTGACGAGTTTTCTCTAAAAATATTTGGAAACCTAACCACTCCCCCCGTTTCACCTGCCCACACATCCTCTACTTCTGGACATTCCCCCTGAAATCAATCGAAATCTCATCGAAAGTTCTCTGTTCTCTGCATGCCAGGCCTCTTCTCCCGACTTGATCTTTCCAAGCTGAAAGAAATAATCGGCAATCCCTTCCAGTACAAGTAATGCCCGATCCATGATGCCGGTGATGGCCACCACCGGTCCTCTTTTTGTGCCCGTCCTGCACACGTCATTGAATTTCACCATCTCTTCCTGTTTATCCACTCCGAAGCAGACGAGGGTATACTCGAAACGCAGAATCGCAGAGGTATCAGACTCAATGAAGGTGAGGAGATCATCCTGGGAGTGTATCTCGAAATGATCGAGCCGGTCCTGATCCTCCTCCGAAAACCCGGATCAACAGGACAAATTGGTGATTGTTAATGTCGGTGATCCGCCCGTCCGGATACCGGACCGGGATGCCCCCAGGTCTTTATGAAATCCGCATGGGAACCTTTGATGATGATGAAGGAAGGGGGGATATTTTTGAGCGGATTGTCCCGATCATGCATCGGGTAATTGATGGGAAGGGGAGTTTAAGAGGGCCTGGTACACCGGATGAAAGTGAACGGGAGATGAAATAACGATTGAGAGGGCGATAGTATTGAATCGAAACCCGGCCCTATGAATGAGCCAATCGATGAAGATAAAAAAAGTTAATGCTGTGATGCCATCTCGACATCTTCTGCCTTGATGGTCTTTCTGCCTGCATGGGAAGCGAGTTTCTCAGCATCCTTTGTCAGTTTCCCAATGTAGGCCTCTGCCTGTTTGACAAGCAATTCTGCTGCATCGCTACCGACCCGCTCGGCTCCGTTTGCCTTTGCGATTCGGACAACTGCTGCAATGGGTAAATCAGTGGTCTTTGCCGGTGTGGTTGGTTTTACCGCTGGTGCCGCTTTGGATGCGGTTTTCTTCGTCGATACGCCTTTTGAAATTTTTTTAATTGCCATGGTTACTCCCTGATCTTCACGATAGTATGCACAAATCCTGAAAAGAGTTAGAGATTCTGAGATGCCATCTCAACATCTTCTGCCTTAATCGTCTTCCTTCCAGCATGGGTAGCGAGTTTGTCAGATTCTTTCGTCAGTTTCCCAATGTAGGCCTCTGCCTTCTTGACTAAGAGTTCTGCTGCATCGCTTCCAACACGTTCGGCTCCGTTTGCCTTTGCGATCCGTACAACTGCTGCAATTGGTAAATCTGCCATGATTTTTACCCTAAATTACCATTGATTGAAGAGTATATATATTTGGTGGAAAAAAGGGGCCAGATTCTGGGGTTCCCGCTGACTGACTCTTTCACGGAAGGAAAGGTTCTTCGTTTCTGGTGATTGGAGAATTAATACAAATATCCAGTTAATCCTGAATTTGGTAAAAATTCTCCGGTGAATTTCCCTCTTTCTCCCGTGGTTCATTCATATGACATTACCTGGGCTCGCGAAAATACCGGAGGTACCCTCGATAATCCCCCGTTTGCTGGTCAAATCTCGCTGCGTGATCTGCCTTGAAGTCCGCTCTCCCATGCCTCCTCCTTTTTGGTATGATCAATCACGTTCACAACTTCAGGATCGTTGACCGTTAAGGGATTAATTGTGGATATCCCGTCAAATATTTAAGAATCCTCGGGAAAGGTGGGTTTCGATTATTGTGTGGCAGACTTCAGTGCCCCTGAATATCAGGGATTCATTCCCTGACCTTCCTAAGCCCCGGCTTACTGGATATTCGACTCGGGTGGAATCGTATGGAAAAAGAGAATCGTTCCGGAGGACTCTCCCCCTTCTGTCAATCAGACCCTAATGTTCCCATGCCGGTGCACACGGTGAGTTTTGCGGATCTTTATAATATCCTGGACAATCATCATCTTCATTCACGGGAAATTTTTTGGACTGCTCGAAAAAAATCCTGGTGCTTGTGTTCTCTGTCTGAATTGATCCGTCCAATACTCTCTTTTCATGGGCAAAGGATGCTAATAGGGAGCCCTCGTAAAATTCAAGAGGCTCTGCGTGAAGCGTAAGAACCATGGTGCCATCAGACAAGGACAGATTGGAAACCGAAATCATTGAAGTGCTCTCGTTCTTCGCACCGGTAAAGACGATGGCTCCATTCAGAGGATAGCTCAATCCGGAAAGATACTCAACCGGAATCAGGGAACCCTGTATTCCGTCGGAGATATGGAAATACGGGATGATATCATTCACCTCTATCTCATAGGATCCATCTGTTCCCTCCGTGACAGTGCTCTGACCACCCTGAATGTATACAAGATACGGGGGTACATCGTCAGCCATACAAACCCCTGCCATACAGATCAGCAGGAGTGAACAGATGAATCCAGGAGATAGAAACCGGTTCATATCTGTACATCTGCACTCCGGATGATATTCCTTTCTTTCCGGGAATTCGGAATCTTCATGGGAAAATTGCGGTCGAGGTTACGGTATCCTGCGATCTCTGGTACTATGGGTAATTCTCTCCAGACAGAATTTGTCCGTGATGGGCATACACCCCGGATACTGGATCTCGTGCATGCAGGCTTCAATCCGGACCCTGCTATGAGGATTTTAATGCAGGAATAGTAAAAAATTTCAGGGAGGCATCAGAGGGATTGTCAGGTATCGGTGGGACCTAAAGCAATTCTTTTCTGTCCGTTATTTCTGAATGGTCTCCACCTGCCATTCTCCTAATTTCACCTGTCCGCACATTTTCTTCCTCTCTCCATGTCCTCCGATATTCGTGGATATATCGGATAATTGTGTCTGCTGTATGCTCGCCAGGCGTCTTCCCCGAAGTTCGAGTTTTCCAAACTGAAAGAAATAATCAGCCTTTCCGTCCAGAGCCAGCAATGCACGATCCATGATTGCGGTGATGACCACCACCGGACCTCTTTTCTGTGCCCGCTTCCTGCACACGTCATTGAATTTCAACATCTCCTCCGGTTTATCCACCCCGAACCAGACGAGTTTATACTCAATAAACAGAATCACAGAGGTATCTGCCTCAATGAAGGTGAGCAGATCATCCAGGGCGTATATCTCCACATGGTCGAGCCGGTCCTGATGTTCATCCGAAAACTGGATTAACGGGACAAATTGGTGGTTGTTAACATACGTGATTCGCCCGTTCGGATACCGGACCGGGATGTCGGCCAGGGATTTGTGAAACCTGTCATGGGAAGCCTGGATTATCGTGAAAGCATTGGGGGGGATATTTTTGAGCGGATTGTCCCGATCATGCATTAGGTAATTGATGGGAAGGGGAGTATATGAGGGCTTGGTAAACAGGGTGAAAGTGAAAATGAGACGATACCGGGACGAGAAATTCCGGGTTTTTATCGCTGATTACGCAAACGGGATTCGTACCGGAGCCGGGATAGAATTGATTCGATCAAAGATTCCTGGAAACGGGCCGCACTATAGCGAGGAAAAAAAGATTAGTTCTTGGAAGCCATCTCGACATCTTCTGCCTTGATGGTCTTTCTTCCTGCATGGGAAGCGAGTTTTTCAGCATCCTTTGCCAGCTTCCCAATGTAGGCCTCTGCCTTCTTGACTAAGATCTCTGCTGCATCGCTTCCCACCCGCTCGGCTCCGTTTGCCTTCGCGATCCGTACAACTGCTGCAATTGGTAAATCTGCCATGATTATTACCCAAAATACCAATGATTGATGAGTATATATATTTAGTGGAAAATTGGGGGCAGATCCCTGGATTCTGACTGACGGACTGTCTCAAAGAACGTGATTTTCTTCGTTTTTGATGACTAGCGGATCCAAAAACCTCCCGATTCGCCTGGTGGTTGATGTGCCTTCCTCTTTCTCTATTCACGGCCCCCATCTGGTACATTGCTTCGGTGATCAAGCATTTGCATGGTGAGAGATGAGAGCATTCTCGCATTCCTCACATAATAATCGGATTCCGGGCGTCCGGGTGGAAATAAGAAAAACCCTGAATATCAGTTCAGGATTACAATCGCCGCATTCACCAGGGTTGCAAAACTTACCCAGCAGAGATAGGGGACAAGGAGGTATGATGCAGTGAGAGAAATCTTCCTGAAAACCAGGATCGTTCCTATGATGAGAGCCAAAAGGACCAGAATATCGATAAGCCCTCCAACCGGAGACTTCAGACCAAAGAAGAGTAATGACCAGAAAAAATTCGCAACCAGCTGAAGACCAAACACGGCCATCGCTTTCCTGACCTGCTCTCCTTCCCACCCATTCCTGATTACCAGCCAGAGGGAGATACCCATGAGTATGTAGAGGATTGTCCAAACCGGCCCGAATACCCAGTTCGGCGGAGAAAAGCAGGGTTTTGTAAGGCCGGTAAACCATCCGGTAATGCCCGGGTACGTAATCAGGGATCCGATGGAACCGATGAGCAACGGAAGGAGAATACAGGCTGCTAAGAGGAGGCCGGACCGGGTAGAGATTCGGGACATAGAATACTATCTGAAATCCCGGGGGATAAACCTGACTGGCAGGATTGCCCGAAAATTGTCCCAGGAAATTGTGCGAACCTCCTTTTTAGAACGCTACTAAATAACCGGTTTTCACTCTTTTTCGGTTTCAAACCCGGTGCGGAGCGGCTCTGGGGAACCGGTCCGGATAATTGAAGCGATGATTGAATGGGAGAGACAGTGCACGGAACATAGTGGATAGTACGATAGCCCTGAATGTCGCGGTGAACGAGAATCGGGTAGCATCCATTACGACGTTAGTCCCATACTGTCTGCATATCCCGGGCAGTTTCTCCCTGCCTTGTCTGCAGCAAGACGGAATACTCAACGTTCAAAAGAAAGGACCGGGAGTATGTAGGAAATCCTGGTATTCCTGCGATAGTGCGTGAAATACATCCGACCCACCAATCTCGAAGTAATTTTTCATTCAGGTTAATCCTAAAAACAAGGAATCAATTCTGTATTATTGCAGAAAAACCGGCCTGAATAAAATGTTTATCGCTGGTGAGAGCAGTTTTAATTTTTCTATCATTCATGACAACAAATGATATGCAATCAGTGAAACTCCAGTTTTTATCGTCACGGTTTGAAAAAAGCTGCCATCCTTTCTCCCAAAAATCGGGATCAATATGCAATATGGTAACTCTTGGAGAACGACTGATGTTGTGATAAAAATTTATCAACGAGGGTTTGAATTTTGGGTTGGATAACGCATTGGCGGTTTCCTCAATTATTGAAGATATAGTAATAAAAACTGACCCTTTTTTTATCAAATCCTGATATAATGTATTCGTCGATACATGAAGTGAATCCTGTCGGTTTAATAATGCAATCCAACATGCTGTATCAGCAAATACCTCTGGATTTGAATCATTCATTTTTTGCTCTTTTATCAGTTCCATAGAGATAATGATCATGCTCATTTGCAAGATCAGGAATGTTTGTATCCACAGCTAATGAGGTGATATTAAATGCAGGATCCAATTCAGGTTTTTTTTCTAAATCTCCTTCATAATCTATAGTTATCGTGTATTTTTTTCCCGGAATAAGTTTTATTTTATCAATCGGTCGTAATACAGAACCATCAAACACTACATCCATTGTTGTGGCCATACTCTCTCTCCAAGATATCCAATCATCATACTATCTGTATTACCAAAGTCTTTGCTTTTTCGTTGATTACGGAAATTATTATAGGACTCTGAACCGGCCAATATATATTTCAACATTCAAAACCCGTCGAATTCGACGGGAATACAATGAAATAATAGATATTTCATGTTTCCGCAATTTCAATGAACTACTTTTTTGCCTCTTCGTCAGTTTCAATGAGTAAGGATTTCGTCCTGCTGGCAATAGCGATAACGCCCAAATCTTAAAGGTATGTTCGCCTTTTTATAGTCAGAAAAAAAATCCCGGAAGCAGATACACGAAGGGGAGCCTGACAGAGTTCCCATGTGAGCATAAGAATTAGTCTTTATGAATGTCTGGAGCAACCTCCTACAATTACCATGCCTTGGCAATAATTGCCCCCTATTTTAGCCAAAGTATTTAAGTTCTTCTCTACTATGGATCAGATACTCATGATTCGTTCCATCGAGTCCCATCTGATATCCTGGAAAGTATCTCACCGTACTCCTCTTCTCATAAGAGGAGCACGACAGGTTGGGAAAAGTTACAGTGTTGAGCAATTTGGGAAGAAAGAGTTCAAAAATCTAGTCTCTCTGAATTTTGATTTGCATCCGGGTTTATCATCAATATTTGATACAAAAGATCCCCATTCCATAATTCCACAGATAGAACTGCTGTTTCGGGTGAAAATCACCAAAGAAACGCTTATCTTTCTGGATGAAATCCAGGAGTGTCCGAATGCAATTGCTTCTCTTCGCTACTTTAAAGAAATATTTCCTGATATTTTTGTCATAGGGGCCGGGTCACTTCTTGAATTTGCTTTTTCAGATGATATGAGGATGCCGGTGGGGAGAATTCAATTTTTACAGATGTTCCCCCTTACCTTTTATGAATTCATGAGAGCAATGGGTGAAGAGAGCCTGATATCATATCTCAATACGATACACATTTCTGATTCAATTCCCCTTGCGATTCATGATCAAATCATTTCGCTGATTCGGACGTATTTTTTTCTTGGGGGAATGCCGGAAGTGATATCCTTATATCAGGAGACGAAGAGTTTACTGGAAGCATCATATATTCAGGATTCACTCATTGAAACATACAAGCGCGATTTTAATAAATATGCCAGGACATCAGAAATCATCCATCTTCAGGCCGTTTTTTCGGCAATCCCCCGGATGGTTTCAGAGCAGATAAAATATGTGAATATTGACCGGGAATCGAGATCTCGTGAATTAAAAAAAGCCCTTCATCTTCTCACTCTTGCACGTGTCATAACTCCCGTATCCAGTACAGATGCATCCGGACTTCCCCTCGGTGCTGCACTTTCAAACAGGCAGAAGTATATTTTTCTGGATATTGGACTTATGCAGCATATCTGTGGATTGAATGCTGAGATTTTTACCCGGAAAGATGTGATGTTGATCAACAGGGGAAGTCTCGCAGAACAGTTTATTGGTCAGGAACTGCTGGCATCACATGATCCCAATATCAGTTCTGAACTCTATTTCTGGGCACGTGATAAATCAGGCAGTTCAAGTGAAATTGATTATTGCATTACCAGAAACGGCAGGGTATATCCAGTTGAGGTGAAATCCGGCACTACCGGGAAACTGAGATCTCTCCGTGTATATATGGAAGAGAAAAAGCCTTTGTTCGGAATTCGGTTTTGGGATGGCGGACTCAGTTTTTATGATGATATTTTATCAATACCCCTATACATGGCCGGAGAAGCCGGACGTCTGATAGATGAAGTGTCCAACTCTAAAAATGAATAAAGAACGAATGCATGTGCATTTGGAATTACCCGGGTTTCTTCAGGATAATGGTGCTACTGTCATTTGTCACTGTAATAAACTCTTCATCAGTTTCCGGGGGTAAGATGTATGTTGACGTGTAGTGCTGTGTTGTGATTATCTCCAGGGATCTCTTTCGTTACGTTTAGCAGACTGTTTGCGCATATACTGTGAAACTTTGGTCTGCAATTGTTTTGGAAAATGGAAGATAGAAGATCAGATACAGATGAGTGAAAAATTACACTTCTGGGCTCCTCAATGCATATTCCCTGTATTGAGTAAAAACAGTGCAAATCTCACATGTCATCGGAATGGCATAATATCGATTTATATGGCCGGTTTTTGAATGGTTTCCTTCAGGGACTACCTATAATAATTCAAGCCTGGGAACCACATTCCAGAGGATAACGAAATGATGAGGTTTTTTGACAATGATCTATCTCCATCATGCTCATCAGAAAAGGTACCTTACCTGCTTAAAAAAAAGATGAGCCAAATTTTATCTTTTAAGAGGTTGAGGGATGGTCATGACAACAATGTATTCACCTGAAACGAGCCAGTCGTTTAGTCATATCTGGTTTATAATTCTATTATTTCTCATTATCTTACCTGTATCTGGAGCCGACATTCAGAACATACAATCTGCCCTTCCCCAGAATGCTGATGTTACTTCTTCATTAGATATTACAAAAGAGTGGAAATTTCAAGAATCAGGCGTTTCTTCAAATTCAGACTCCATTGTGACGTGGGGTGGATATCGCCCGTTCTCCTGCCCGAAAGAAGATAGTCGTGTCGCGGAGAGGAAAGGAGATTATCTGAGTGTAGAGGTGGATATAAATCATCATGATAGGACTCAGACGGCAGATGAACATAATGAGTGGGTACTTTCCTTTCCAGATGAGAGAGATATGACCGTTACTGAGAGTCCTCCAAATTCTATTATTGCCCTTTCCTCAGATGATTCATCAGATGGAGATCTCACCAATAATATCTGTCAAATGTATGTCTGGGTTGATCCCAATACCCGTTTTACCGTTAAGGTATCAGGACAGGCAAATAAGGGAATCGTAGAAGAAGCGGGATGTACTCCTTCATACATGGAACGACAGGCATCAATGCAGTCATTGGTGAGATCTGAAACTGTTCGTCTGAGCAACCTGGTGTATAACCGATTGAAGGGAGAAGATACTGACGATACACAACGTGATTACGGAGAACTCATCTGGACACTGAGATATTATCTTCCTTCACAGTTTGGAAAATATTCAGATGAGGTTCTGTATAAAGCCCTGGTGATTAACGAAACCGGTGTACTCGGACCGGACAGGGGAGTAACCTATGCCCTGAAAGATAACATGATGCGGGATATTGGGGCATTCAGAGACAGTTTTTCAAAAGAGATTCCTGACTGGCAGGGAAGACTGGTTGATGAAGCCGGGCAAAATGTAATCGGAAAAGAGATAGAAGATGCCATGGGGATTATGGATATTGCTCAATCCTATCTGACCGTAATTGATGCAGGTGTAGGATATGAATCCGGCATTGCACTCCCGGAATTTGGTCCAATATATGGATTGCTGGGCATGTACCACGATCTTGAAAAGAAGATGCGATTCTATCGGGATAATATTGTCATCCCCGATATTGCAGATGAGATCTATTTCAGGTATAAGGAAAACCGGGCTGCTCAAAAAAGTCCGGTAGAAGCGTTTGATGACGCTATCTATGAAAATGCCAGATACTATGAACTCAGGTCCTCCCCGGTCTTTGAACGAAGGTCAATTAAGGATCTGGATCTCGTTCTCGCCGAACGATTTGAACAACGGTATCATACTGAAGAACTTCTTGATCTTCGGTCGTATAAACTGGAACACTATGATCTGTTTGTTAAAGGAATTATGTGGCAGTATCATGAAAAGCTGGATCGGTTAGAGCGTACCTGTCAGGGAATTGTAGATGGGAAGATACAGGTTGATATTCCCTATCAAGCCTATAAAGTGGAGAAGTGGTGGTACCTTCCCAATGAGTTGAGAGGGAATTGATGATACGTCTGTATCACATCACCGTCTCTGGTGGTATGCGGGCCTGCGGCCTTGTGGTTGTGAGAAGAAGGGGATGAGCGGGTGAGCAGGAGAAGCAGGGTCATAAGAACTTTTTTCATGGTTTTTTTCACTACCCATCTGTGTATTGGTGATAATCATCCTGATGTCGATGAGCCGGCTTTTGTGACGTTCTTCTCATTGATACATGAATAGAAATACAAATTTCCCGGTCTGTATCCATCTCCGGCCATCTTCTGAATCTGAACGTATGATAAAAAAGCATAAGGATAATAAAAATAACATATTCACTCACAGGGAACGGTGTATGAGAACAATACAACAAAAAGTGATTATCCTGCTTCTTCTCTGCCTGGCAGGTCTCTTCTTTTCACCCGGTCTGGCAGATGATTCGGTGATTATTCCTGATGCGACCGGATTGCCGGCAATATTTTCGGATCCTCCGTACGATACCGGAAGCATCCTTGTGCAGGCAAAAACCGATCCTGACGGGTCTGTTCATTCCCTCTCAGATATTCATGCAGGAATCGGGGCCAATGTTGTCCGGGATTACAGCTTTGTGGGAATAACAGGATTGTCCCTGGTCACTCTTCCTGCCAATATCTCAGTTCCTGATGCAATCAGGCATTATTCTGCGTATCCTGATGTTGCCTATGCAGAACCTGATTATTATGTCATGGCATTGAACACTCCCGATGACCCGGAGTTCTGGCGGCAGTGGGGACTGTCCAATACCGGATCGCCATTTAAGGAAAATACCTCACCCGGGATCGCCGGTGCAGATATCAGTGCCATCGCCGGATGGAATGAGACCACTACCACAAACGGGACGATCATCGCGGTTCTTGACACCGGGGTTGATGTCGGTCACCCGGACCTGGTGGATAATCTCTGGACCTACACCGGGTCCGGGACCGTCCTGCATGGAATCAATGTTCTGGAAGACAAACCGGTTGAACCCTGGGATGACTTTGGTCACGGGACCCATTGTGCGGGTATCATCGGGATGGTTGGGAGCAACGGTCTTGGGGGCAGCGGGGTGGCCTGGAATACGACCATCATCCCGATAAAAGCCATGGATTACCGGGGATATGGAAAATTATCAGACATCGCCCTTGGGATGGCATATGCAACGCTGTACAACGCATCGATCATCAGCTGCTCATTCGGAACAGAATACAGCAGGGTGATGGAGGATATCATCCGTCAGTCTCCGGCACTCTTTGTCTGTGCGGCAGGAAATAATGGGATCGATCTGAACACGGCTCCCCAGTATCCATCCTGCTACAATTTCTCCAACGTCATCACCATCGCATCGACCGATTCACAGGATACCCTGTCATGGTTCTCGAATTACGGCAACCAGACGGTCCATGTGGCCGCTCCCGGCTCTGACATCTACAGCACCATCCCTTCCGTATACTCCTACTCTCCGGTTTTTGAAGACCCTGCATTTTCAGCCCAGAACTTCACGCTGAATGGGAACTGGACACTGGTTCAGGGAAGCGACCCTGGACAGCTCCCGTATCTCCATGCGATGAAATCAGAATCCATAAAAAATGCAACCTTTGTAATTGAACTGAACCGGTCTGTCAGGATCCCTGATACGGGTGCAATCCCGCATCTTGTCTGGGATACCAGGGGTCACTTTGTCGGAACCCAGGTGATGGAGTATTCGTATAACGGTGGGTTGTGGACAGCCTTACGGGATTATGAGAAGAAGATCAACGAGACTGACTGGAAACCTGAGTTTATTCCTCTCACTCAGTTGGACCCGAACTCATCCATCACCGTCAGATTTTCATATTATGCAAAAGATGAGAATTATGCAGATTTTGCAGTCCGAAATATCAGGATTGGGTACCGTGGAGACGTGATAACCCCGAAATTCAAGTACATGGACGGAACTTCGATGGCAACCCCTCTGGTCTCCGGTATCGCGGGTCTCATCAAAGGGAGTAAACCGGGTCTGACCGCAGGAGAGATTAAACAGGTGATCATGGATACCGCTGACCCGCTCGCCCCGCTTCAGGGTAGAACCATCACCGGTGCACGGGTAAACCTTTCAAAAGCCCTGCAATCCCTGAAAGAGCCCGATGCAATATCTCTGTATCAGGGATGGAATCATGTATCTGTTCCCCGCCGGCTCAAAGAAGGATCTGATACGGCAGCGATATTTGCCGATGTTAATTCCTCCGGACATTCTGTCCTCGTCTACGTGAACAATACCACCGGATACCGGACGCTCTCCATGAACGATACGGTGGTTCCCCTTCAGGGATACTGGGTCTATTCAACCGCTACGATGGCCGTTCCGGTCAGATTTTCAGACCTGCTCCTCCCGGTATCCCGGGATCTTGAGGCAGGATGGTCATCGGTGGGAGGCTGGATGGAGACGGATCTGTCAGCAAACGAGACACTGCACACCCTGATGGATGCCTGGTCATATGCCACCGGCTATGATGCTGTCATCCAGCAGTATGAAGAGCCGATCATCCGGGGAGGAACCGGAAACCAGAGCGATGACAGGCCGATCAGGCCATACCTGGGGTACTGGCTGTACTGCTCACAGAACGGGACCTATCAGGCCGGGTTTGGATAAGGTCAGTGACCATCACCATCTCAACCTTTTTCTATCCTGCAAAGATCGTGACTGATGGTCCGCTCTTTCTCTACCAAATAGTGAGAGGTCCGGAGCCAGTGTATGGGGGGCAGTCAGGCTGTGGTTTGAGGCCGGTCCGTTGCCTGAGGCTTACGATTCATTCTGGCAACGGTTTTCACACGATACGCTGCACCGAAATCCAGCGCCGTCAAGGACGATCAATCTGGAACCGGTGTTTCAGGGCTTTTCTTCCTCTGGAGGATCCTTTTTCGCAACCAGATTCACTTTTTCGGTGAGTTCCCGCATCCTTGCGGTGATGTCAGTTCCGACCCGGACTCCTGCATCACAGAGGGTCAGGGGAACCTGGAGGACAAATTCTCTTCCCCGTGATACATCATTCATCCGGGCCAAAATTCCCTGATGGGCATACGTATCTGCTGCTGTAAAGGTTTCTGCAATCGGTTTTCTGATGGATTCCATCATCCCGGTGATTTTCGAGATCATGTCCGGGTCAGGTATTGCACCTGACTGCTGTCCGTTTTCCCGTGCTGCTTCGCCTTCATCCTCCGGATTTTCCTGCTCGTTTTGAAGTTCACGTGCATACTGAACGAGTTCTGAAGCAGGGATGGCCCGTCCGGTTTCATCCACAACCGTGATATTCTGCAGATTTTGGTCTGCTCCCATCTGCTCAAGTAACCGGGTCGCGTTCTTATGCATCCCGCCTGCAAATGCAGCCATGGTTCCGGCAAGGATCATGATCTCATTCTTCCGGTCAAGAACCAGCTGTACACCTGGATACACCTTTTGTACCTGGTTGAGCATTGAAATGGGCTTGATAAGGGTGGCAGGAACACCGACTGATACAAACACTCCCGGAAAGAGAACCGCGATGGCTCCGATGATCTCAATCACCGTAAAAAGGGCGGCTACCGGTGTCTGCAGGGTATCTGTTTCGTCTGATATTTCTCCTGTATGTGATGAACCTGACGCCGCTGACAGATAGTCATCGATGCTCTGGTGGGTCTGACTGAGTGGTCCGTCATGGAGAGAAGAGAGTATTTCGTGCTCTTTTCCCTGGTCAACATCATCGAGAGCATCATGTACCTGTTCTTCGTAACCTGCCAGAATTCGTGAAAAATTCCTGAACGAATCGTTCTCCTCAATATCCTGGCCGGTCGGCATCGCAGATGCGGTTTTGGACCGGAGGAGGAAAAAATTCTGATATATTCCGGACCTGACCGCATCACGAGCATCCGGGGTGCATGTGTACCGGTAGAGATCGATTCGTATATCACGCAGGATAATCCTTGCAGAGACAAGACCCTGCACCGGATCGGTGTTTTCGTGCATCTTCTGTCCTATCCTGTTTACCGGAGTATCTTTGAGTATCTGTCACCACTCCGGGTGTTCTTACCCATGCAGGTCATCGCGGTAATGAAATCAGATCCGGGAAGGGAAAAGGGATATCGAATCTCCTTTTCCAAAGTATCATACATTTTCTCTGTTGATATGTATCTGTCACGGGAAAAAC
>CAZXRT010000005.1:0-3147 GCA_964642535.1 uncultured Methanospirillum sp. | reverse complement strand
TGTTCTCATGGGTATCGGATCTTCTTTTCCCCTTCTTCATCCTATGAACTATCTCATCGGACATATTCTATCAACAATGCCTCTGCCCGTGAAATTCTGAACCGCATTGCAGGATCCGGCTTTCGTCCTATAGATTCTTTCGATCCAGATATATTCTGTATATGCCGTGGTAGCCTTCCGTGGCGGGAATACCCTCTGACCCATCCTGTTAAACCCCCCACAAGGACATCACTCAACCTGGTTGACTATCGGAATGAATCTGATAAGGGAGGCAGACAGACCGATTGATCGATATCATCCCCAAAAGGGTGTCATCGGCTCAGGTGATCTCAATTCTCCTTCCTCCTCATGGAAGCCCGGGTCAGGGTTTCGTATCTCCGGCATCAGATCATGATTCTGATACAGCGCAGAAGGATTATAATGATTCTTTCTAAAATTAACGTACCAATTCAGCCAACATCACTGTTCTGAATCATTATTCCGTAAAAATAAGTATTTGAAAAATTACGAGCATGAATCTGCGCATTGTTTATTACATTCCCATCTGGTGTCGCGGATCATGCAAAAACGCATACAGATATCACAGTCGGGATTATCCATAGTAATTGCAGCATTGCTCTGGGGTTCCATGGTGATCTCACCATGTATTCTTGTTCCCGTGAATGTTGTATCAGAGAGTGTATCGAGTGTGACACTCATATTTGCAAACTGCGAAAGGGCGGCACCTTCATAAAATGGTAATGGAGTCACCCGGAGGGTAATGGTTGTATTGTCATCAGAAATCGTAATATTTGCAACACTCACCATTGAAAAAGATGTGTTTTCGGTAGTAGATAATTCCAGTGCAGCATTCATGGGATATTGAACGCCGGTCAGATAATCAAGTGAATTATCGATACTTTCGTCTCCATTGGTGACATTGACTGTTGATTCAACATCTTTGATGGTGATAATCGCCATTCCCTCTGTATCATTTACAATAGTACTCTCTCCTCCCTGGATCTGCACAATGATTGAAGGAGGTTGGTCTGCGAAGCATACCCCCGCAACAAAACCACACAATACTAAAAAAACACATCCATAGGGAAGAGCTTTATTCATAATGATGATTTTCCTTTTTTTAATTTATACATATCTGTTTTTCTTTTTGTGTTGGAACCATTCAGCCGGGAGTATGAGATAATAATTTTTCATTGATGATTACGGCTGAATAATTATAAAATGAAAGATTATGAATTCAAGTGCTCTCATTACGAATATTCTTTCATTGATTATTGGGGACTATTCAGGTGTATGCCCAGCCGCAAATGAATCTCACCATCAGATATGTTCGCTTTCCCTTTTTACCCATTGAAAGCCAATATACTACAGGAAAAGATCATATCACTGGTTTTATGATGAATAGGAGAATCGAAAGCCTCTTTCTCCTCTCAGGTATCAGATCGCGATAACCGGTTCATATCATCGCATCCAGACCGGAAAGATTCGAATATTCAATCATCTGTATCCCGTCACTTTTTGCGGTCTGCAGGGTATTAACTTCTCCCTGATTGACCGGTGGTTGAGTGATGGGATCGGTGTGCAGATTCATGTATTCAGATCACTACAGGAAATGATTCAGCAAAAGATAACCCTCAAAAATATTCCCGCCCTGGTGTGGGGAGAGAAGCGTGACAGCGTCTTCCTTGCGGTCCATGGAAATTGTTCTCACAAAGAAGATGTGGTGATTGAGATTCTCGCCCGACAAGCCGTGCAAAACGGGTACCAGGTACTCAGTTTCGACCTTCCGGAGCACGGGGAGAGAAAAGACGAAGATACCATATGTAAAGTACAGGTATGTGTCCATGAGCTGGGAGAGGTCCTGGCCTATGCACAATCCCGGTGGAGTGAGATCAGCCTGTTTGCCTGTAGCATGGGGGCCTATTTCAGCCTTCTTGCGTACCGGAATGCCGGGCTGAAAAAAGCCCTGTTTCTCTCACCCGTCGTAGACATGGAGCGGATTATCAGGAATATGATGACCTGGTTTTCGGTAACGCCGGAAAGACTGGAAAGAGAACAATCGATAGAGACTCCCATCGGGCAGACATTATACTGGGATTATTTTCGTTACGTGCTGGAAAACCCGGTTGACACCTGGAATGTGGATACCCGGATCCTGTACGGAAAGAAGGATATCCTGGTCGAATATGATACCATCTGCAGGTTCATCGAAAGATTTCAGGCAAAATTAGAATTGGTGGAGGATGGAGAGCATTATTTTCATACCGATGAGCAGTTGGCGGTCTATGTCCGCTGGGTAGAAGACCAGATCCTGGGCGAAATCTCAGATCAGGGATGATGAGATATCACTCCTTTATCATCATGATACCTTTTCAGCTCGTTAATCGTGTCCATTCTGAAGCAGTCGGCCGTATACCTGTATCAGATCGAGTGTGTGGTTGAAGGTTACGAACCGGAAAAAAATTGAGAGTAGCCTAAAAAAGGGAACGAATCCTGCTTCGGCTAAAAGAAGAACTATTCACCAGTATCCATTGAGTTCATCGTTACATTGTGCTTGAATATCATGGTTCCTGCCGGAATCGTCTTCTTTGCGGTGATCGAGGAGTTCCGGATAAATGGTTCGGTCGCGGTGTGGGTCAGTAATCTGCTGGTAACCCCGATCCCATCAACGAGGGTGAGTTCTTCTACGGTATCTACTGAGACATTTGCGATGATATGGGGCCCGGTTATCCGGACTAGATATCCGGGATATGTTTCTCCGGCAAAGGTGACGGGGATTTCACTGATGGCATAGGTACGTTTTCTGAGTTTTGATCCTTCACGATCAGGGTTATACGGTCCCCAGTATTCAACCCAGGTCTGCCCTTCCTGAAGATGACCGCTTACCCAGGTACGGGGATACAGTTTTCCATCGATCACGTACCACCCGATATTATTCTGCTCGTCATTCTCAAGCGGGGTCAGATTTGGATTGTATTTTCCTTTTGGTGTTGATGCAACCTGTGCAAGCATATCATCACCGGTGACGGGATTCTTCATCTCCAACAACCAGGGCATGGTCTCTAACTTTTCATGATAGAGAGCATAGACCGTATCATCTGGAAAGAGCGGGGGATTCTCATAGGCAATGATCCGGATGACGTGTTC
>CAZXRT010000004.1:1784-21574 GCA_964642535.1 uncultured Methanospirillum sp. | reverse complement strand
TCAGGTTTTTTCCAGGCTGTATTCCAGTCAATAGAGTTAACATCAATCATGAGTTAATGTTTTACAGATCATTGTTTAATAATATACGGAAATCATCAGGGATGGTTAATTACCAAAACGGAAGATCAACGATCAATCCCGCCTGACCACCACGTTAGAATCTTCTCATCCATATGACGCACATTTATCGGGAAACACAATGAGAGACAGCATTCTTACGGAAACCATCGCAGCACTCAGAGAACGGCTCCCGGTGCCTCTCTCTGATATCACCCTTGAAGGTGTTGTTGTCGGGGTATTTTTCACCGGTGTGAAACTCAGCAACGGCTATGGCGGCATCTGCTTCACTCCGGTCGAGCTCATCCCCCAGGCAGTCTGTTGCACCACGGCTGCCAGTGCCATGCCCTACTGTGGCAGAATGAAAGGAGTGAACGTCGAAGAGATCCTGACACACTGTTCATCACCCGCCCCGCTCGTCAGGGCAGTCATCATCAGCGTCGTAAATGCCTTGTCTTCCTGGTTGTTTCAGACAAGCCCGGAGGGCACCTACCGGGTAGAGCGGGACACCGATGCATTTGACCTCGTGGATATTGTTGAACCGTCCCGGCCCGTCGTCGTGGTGGGTGCCCTCTGGCCGGTTGTTCACCGGCTGAAGAGCAGGGGGGCTTCTTACCGGATCTTTGAACTGAACCGGGATGCACTCAAAGAAGAGGAGCTTCCCTATTTTGTTCCCCCTGAGGGCCAGGATGCAGCCCTTGCACAGGCCGGCGGAGTCGTGATGACCGGGGCAACCCTGGTCACCGGCACAACCGAAGATCTCCTCTCCCGGATTCCTGCAGGAATTCCAGTCATCATCGGCGGCCCAAGCGTGTCCATGATCCCTGATATCCTCTTTTTGCGGGGAGTCAGTGCCATGGGCGGGATTATCGTCTCTGACCCTGATGCATTGTTAGAGACGATTATGCAGGGAGGCTCCGGGTATCACTTTTTTGACAAATATGCCCATAAATTTACGATCAGACGGCCCTGATATGCACAATCCCGGTACCTGGTAATGGGCCCGGATGAGGAGAGACCATACCAGGCGGTATGCGGACATCCACTCCACCTCTCAAAGATAGAAACTGCTGAACAATATGCAAGCCGGCTGCTCCCGTTCATCCCCCGCGGACTGCCGGTTTTTCAGTCACATGGCATCGAACATTCCCGTGCGATTATCAGGTACATCAACCAGTTCCTCACCATCCCCGGGTTATCACCAACCCCGGACGAGATAACGCTCCTGTACCTGGCAGCCTGGTTTCATGATATCGGATACCTGCATCCAGTATCAATCCATAACCGGGGAAAACACGCTGACCTTTCATGTGAGATGATCCATCGCGACCCGGTCATCGGGGATCTGATTTCACCCGAGGATGAGGCAGCCCTTGATACCATCGTCAGATATCATGACACTCATGCAGATCTGACCCGGATTTCCGGGACAGGATCAGAGATCCGGGTTTCCCTGCTGGCATCCCTCTTCCGGCTCGCTGATGCTGCAGATATCGGAGCAGACCGGTGTCCACCTGAAGTCTTTTCCCTCATCGAAGATGGACTTGACGAGCACAGCAGGCGGCACTGGCTGGCACATCAGAATGTTCTTGGATGCCGGATCGCGTATCCGTTCATCAGGATCCTGGTACATGATCCCCATAACCCGTTCTTTACCCGCAGGATCATCCCTCACCTGGAGGACGACTGCACACAGACAGGCATTATTCTCCAGCGATATAACTTTTCTCCGTTTACCATCGACTGCAGGAGAGACGAGAACAGGATCATATAGAGAGCACCGCCTTCAGTTTTGTAAAAAACCGGTCTTTTGCCTCTGCTTCGCACCAGGGAGTGTGACCGCACGAATCGAGCAGAATCATCGTGAAATCACTGATTATGAGAGAAAGCGGTTCCTGAACCCCGTTCCAGGGATGAGGATCGTAGGTTCCGTGAATGGCAACCACCGGACAGGTGACCGACCTGAAATAATCAAGAAGTTTCCCGCTTCTTCGCAGGGCATCTGCCTCATTCCAGACTGCATGATGGATGTCATGACTGCAGGGGAGAGAATCCGACTCTTCAATCTCGCAAACGGGGTTATAAGAATCTGTCCGCGACAGATATTCCCCGAATCGTGCAAGATATTCATTCCTCCGGGGATCTGCCGGATTTCCCATCATCCTCATAATCTGATGGATCTCCCCGCGTTCATCAGGAGTAAGGCGGGCCATCCGGTTTTCCCACACATGTGCATACCTCTCTTCGAGCGGTCCGGCAGAGATCAGCACCAGTTTTCTGACCAGGTGAGGATAGCATGAGGTAACCATCCCGGCGAGCCAGGCCCCCCATGAATACCCGATCAGAATGATCGGGATATCTCCTTCTGATTGAATGATTCCGGCAAGCTCGGTGATCTGTCCCCTGACAGTGTCTGCGGTCTGCATCGGTTCGAGGACGACATATTCACCGGAGAGGTGCCTGGCTACCGGCGCCATCTCTCCCGGTGTTCCCGGCCCGCCATGCACAACAACGATGGGAGCCGGACCGGTTCCGTACTTACGAAAGGGAATCATGCGACAATACCACCTATGACCAGAGGATACTTTCTGCCTCGGTGACAAGCCCGCAATTGGTGCACCGGCTGTGGGTATCAGAGAACCCACGGAGGATCTGGTCAAGGACTGACTCTGCCGGAATGGCAGATCCCGGCCGGTACCGAATCGGAATACAGACATTACGGCCTGCCACACCGATATATTCCACCCTGACATCAACCTGGTACGTCGCTTTCAGGGCATCACTGGTGATCACCTCTTCTGCAGGACCGATCATGGAAAACTCCCCTTCCTTCATGATGCCGACCTTGTCTGACACGATGAACGCATGATCAGGGAAATGAGAGGTCATGATGATCGTGATCCCTTTGTTTCGAAGCCGCTCAACCAGGGACAGAACCTGCATCTGGTTTCCAAAATCAAGATGGGATGTCGGTTCATCAAGAAGCAGGATCTCCGGCTCCTGGGCAAGGGCCCGTGCAATGAGAGCCAGCTGGTGTTCTCCCCCGCTCACCTCGTTGACCGGTTTGTCCATCAGGTGAGAAACCCCGACCTGGGCAATGGCTTCTTTTGCAATCCGCATATCTTCTTCTGTCGGAGATGAAAACGGGGAGATATACGGTGCTCTGCCCATCAGGACATATTCAAGGATGGTATAGGGAAAGGCAACATCATATCCCTGGGGAACAAAGGCCATCTTCCGGGAAAGATCCTGACGATCCATCTTCCTGATATCAGAACCATCGATCCTGACCGATCCCTCCTTCAGGTCAAGCAGGTCAATAAGGCATCGGAGCAGGGTTGACTTCCCGGTCCCGTTCGGGCCCAGGATACAGAACAGTTCCCCGGGATTCAGGGTGAACGAGACCTGGGAGAAGACATCCCGGTGCCCGTTCCAGCTGAACCGGAGATCATGGGAACTGAGTGTTATGCCCATCCTGTCTTCCTCCTCCAGAGCAGGTATGCAAAGAACGGAGCCCCAAGAAGGGCCGTGAGGATCCCGAGCGGTATCTCAGTGGTGATGAGAGTACGCGACAGATCATCCATCACCAGGAGAAAAGAGGCCCCTATGACGATGGTCATCGGGAGAAGTTTCTGATAATCAGGGCCGGTGATCATCCTGCCCAGATGGGGAACAACAAGCCCTACCCACCCGATAACCCCGCTGATACAGACCGAAGCAGCGGTCAGCAGCGTTGCACTGACAATAATGACCCGGGTGATCCGGGTGATATCAATCCCAAGAGTCCGAACTTCATCGCTGCCGAGAGACAGGAGATTGATTCGCCACCTGATCAGAAGCAGGACACCTCCTCCGAGAATCATCGCCGGGGCGATGGCTGCAAGGTCGGTATACCGGACTGAGGAGAGGCTTCCCATCAGCCAGAAGATGATCGTAGGCAGTTTCTCATAGGGATCTGCCACGTATTTCGTGATGGATAGCAGTGCACCGAAGAAGGCAGACACGATGACACCGGAGAGGACGAGGACCAGGATCTGACCGCTGCGATATAAGCGGGAGAGAAGATAGGTGCACAGAACCGCAGCAATCCCACCGGCAAACGCACAGGCCTGAATCATCCAGGCTGAAGATGCCAGCAGGATCGCAACAGCAGCACCAAACCCGGCCCCTGATGAAACCCCCAGAATATCAGGAGAGACGAGCGGATTTTTAAACAGCCCCTGGTAGGCAGCACCTGCCATGGACAGGGCAGCCCCCACCATCAACGCTGCCAGTATCCGGGGAAGGCGAACCTGGATGACGATCGTCTCTTCAGCACCTGACCATGTCTGCTCCAGGGGGACAACCTGGTCAATAAGAATTCGAAAGACGTTCCATGGATCTACCTCAAATCTTCCCAGAAACAGCGACCATACCAGGATCACGAACGGGAGCAGATAGAAGAGTATCTTCAGGGAGAGCAGGGAGAATCTTCCTTCTTTATGGGTATTGATCTCTTCAGGAAACATGGCAGATCCGGCCTTATCCGGATCTCGATCAGGTGAAGAATGGGGTGTGGGTCTGGTCATGGGCTCTCCGGTTCAGGCGAACCATCAGGGGAAAGGGAATCAGGATCGCCTGTAGTAAGTTATGCACAGACCATTAATTTATGATTTATGTTATCTTCCTGAGAATTTATTTAATGAAATAAAAAAATCATCACTTTCCATTACCCAAGTACCATGCATTCAAGCCGAATATAACTTCAAAAATCCGGAATTTTTTTCTCCTTCTTCCGAACCTTTATGTATTTTCTCTACATGACCTTCAAATACAGGGGACAGGATGAAAGAGAAATCCTGCAGGTTCCCGATTCATCCATGTTGATTACCTATGACTCTGTATCGCCAATAGACCGGATTGTATGAGAGAGATCAATCCCACTTGTTTTGCCAACACCTGAAAAGAGATACATGTTGACATAAAGACTAGTAGTGATAATCAATGCAACATATATTTAAATAATTAAATCAGACATATACAGAGACGTCACATTTTTTATTTCCAACCTGATGTCAAAGTATTGTTTTTTGAATATTCTTACCTGTACCCATTCGTACCATGCTAGAAAAACAGATATCCCTATTAAATTCAGGAAATGAGAGAAAAAAGAACAACTCTCACTGGAATGACTGGCATTGGCAGATAAACCATAGCATTACCAACTGTGCAATACTTGAACAGATGCTTGAAATCTCCTTTAGTGAGAAACAGCGGGATGAGATAGAAAAGACGGCCGGATTATTTCCCATGTCAATTACCCCATATTATCTCTCCCTGATTGACAATACCGATCCCTTTCATGATCCCATCTTCAGACAGGCAGTACCATGTGCCGGAGAACTCATCATCGAGAAGTATGATCTCCATGATCCGTTATCTGAAGATAAAGACAGCCCCTGTTCCCTGATAACCCACCGCTATCCCGACAGGGTTCTTTTTTTAATCAGTTCTACCTGTGCCATGTACTGCCGCCATTGCACAAGAAAAAGGAAGGTTGGGGATAATCACTTCTCACTCAACTGCGATGAACTGGAAAAAGCATATGAGTATATTGCTGAGCATTCAGAAATCAGGGACGTTCTTCTTTCTGGAGGAGATCCGTTTCTCCTGTCAGATGAAAGACTTGAAGAGATAATATCCAGAATTCGTCAGATCCCGCATGTGGAGATTATCAGGATCGGAACACGAACGCCGGTCGTTCTTCCTTTCCGGATTACCGATAACCTTGTCAATATGCTTAAAAAATACCACCCGATATGGGTGAATACGCATTTTAACCACCCTCATGAGTTTACCCAAGCATCCTGCACCGCTCTTGCCAGACTGGCAGATGCAGGAATTCCATTGGGTAATCAGTCAGTACTTCTCGCAGGAGTGAATGATTGTCCCAACATCATGAAAAAACTGGTCCATGAACTGGTAAAAAACCGGGTCAGGCCATATTACCTGTTTCAGTGTGATCTTGCAGAAGGTCTGGCCCATTTCAGAACTCCGATTGGAAAAGGTATAGAAATTATCGAGAGTCTGATAGGCCACACATCAGGTTTTGCCATCCCCACCTATGTAATTGATGCACCCGGAGGGGGTGGAAAAATACCGGTTATGCCTCATTACCTGGTATCATGGTCATCCAATAAAGTCGTGCTCCGCAATTACGAAGGAATGTTTACCACTTACCAAGAGCCAGATCAGTATCAGGAAACCACCTGTGATCTGAATTGTGCTCAGTGCGATCTTCAACATTCAGGGGATAATGACTTTGCAACCATGAGAGCAAACGGCATAGAGGCACTACTATCAGATTATGATGAATCCATTACCATTCTTCCGGCAGATTCAGAGCGCATCGCTCGGAGGCAGGATGGAGAGTGATTACATTTCCACTATCGGAAAAAGTGTTATCCAGCATGGATATTACAATGACCGGATATATGTGATGAAATTTTATCCTGATGATCTGAAAAAAATTCTTTGGTATATTTCCGGATTACGAGCGGTTTTTCAATACTCTAAAATAATTATAAAAATTCCAAAAAGTGTTGAAAAATATTTCAGGACAAAAAAAACCATCCAGGAAGCAACAATTCCGTGTTTTTATCCATCAGGGGAAGATGTTCTGTTTCTCTCCAGGTTTTTTTCTCCATCCCGTGAATCGGATACAACCGCATCGCAGCGTTGTATCACGATGCAAGAGTCGCTTGAAAAAAGCCCGCACATTCCGGTGAATCCATCTATCCCCGGGATGCAGATCCGAAGGGCTACCCTCGAAGATATCCCAGCTATCTGCAGTCTCTATCAGAAAACATTTGAAACATATCCCTTCCCAATTCATGATGAAAAGTATCTGATTAAAGTTATGAAGGAAGGGACGGTCTTTTTCGTCTGTGATATTCAGGGGAAAATTGCTGGCGTGGGATCCTGTGAGATTGACGTTGATACTTCAGCGGTTGAAATGACTGATTTAGCAACCGATTTACAATTCCGAGGATATGGAATCTCAAAGAGGATACTCTCGGAAATGGAAACCCAGATGATACAAGGCAATATTCATACCGCATACACCATCTGCAGGAGTCTCCCGGTCCCTGTTAATCGGTTATTTGCACATGCCGGGTATCAGTTCGGAGGCACATTAATTAATAACACAAATATCTGCGGAACCATTGAAAGCATGAATGTCTGGTACAAACCATTGCACCGGACCGCTGCTCCTGAATAATCATCATATTCAGGGCATTCACTTGTTTGGCGATGATTACAATTCTCTGGTCATCAGATGCCATAGCCCTGTGATAAGAGCGATAATTAGAAATCACAAACTATTTGGAGTCTGTTTAATACATAGAGAGGATAATGATCTCTGCTTTCCCGTTAATTGCACTCGGACTTCTCGTAATTACCGGTAACATCCTGAAGAGGATTTTTATCCTAAAGAAAATCCCGGATATCATACCCCTCATTGCCATTGGCATTATTATCGGTCCGGTAGCAGGACTAATCTCCCCATCAGATTTCGGGATTGTGGGACCAATCTTTTCCCTGATGACACTTGTCATCATTCTCTTTGAAGGCGGAATAAACCTGAAAATCCAGCAGATTCTTCACTCTCTCCGGGGAGCGACACTCCTTGCCATCCTGACATCCCTTACAACAGCAATATTGTCTGCAGGAATGATCATGTTCTTTCTGGGAGAAACCCGGATCAATGCACTGATTTTTGGCTGTATTATCGGAGGTCTCTCTCCTGCAGTAGTACTCCCTTTAATGAAGCAGTTAACAATTTCAGATAAGACCCGGACAGTTCTCACCATAGAATCAGCACTGGCTGATGTTTTGTGTATTATTGCGGTTATCAGCCTGCTCAATATCATTCAGTCTCATTCCTTTTCCCTCTCATACGCACTCATCGATTTTGGTACGTCATTTTTTGTCGCAATTGGAACAGGATGTGTTGGAGGGGTTATCTGGGCAGTTTTTCGGGATAAGTTAAAGAATATCGAAACTATCTTCACGATACCAGCCCTGGTCTGCATTCTGTACGGCATTACCGAACTGCTTGATGGATCAGGAGCAATCTCGGTACTGGTCTTTGGAGTAATCCTTGGAAACCTCATTTTTTTAGAGGAAATAACCCTGTGTGGCATTCAGTATTGCCCAAAAAACCAGCTCAGTGCAGGAGAAATGGAATTATTTACACAACTTGTGGATTTACTTAAAACCTTTTTTTTCATCTATATCGGTATTTCGTTAGTATTCGTATCTCCCCTCATCATTGTATTCTGCCTGGGGCTGGTAACAATCATACACCTTTTCAGAATTCCCATAGTAATTGCAACCCTTTCTTCCACCATCCCAAAGATCGATATGCAGGTAGTCTGTGGGATGGTTCCCAAAGGACTTGCATCGGCAGTACTCGCCTCTATTCCCGTGCAATACGGGGTAACCGGATTTGAACACCTTCAGCCTGTAATCTTCACAATTATCATCATAAGCATCTTTTCATCCACGATTGTCGTATATGTTATTGAAAAAAAGGGAAACCTGCAAGATCAAACGGATAATGAAGAAGATAACCTGCATATTTCCTGAAATTTTTTGCAGGGAGGTGTCAGCATATGAGCGTGATACCCATGTTGGAGTATCAGGTTTTTTGTGCTCTGCCCTGTCTTAACACCATTTTCGGAGCATGATCTCAAATGATACATAGTAATGATTAGCATAAGTCAAAAATATTAAATATTTAAATTTCATATTGTTACTTATTACGTTGGCATCCGCAGTGCGGGACCTGTTAGATTCCCCCGGATTTATCCTCTTTTCCCTGATTTCCACATCTTTTTCCTCGATTTAAACCCTTTTTTCCCTATTAATGAGAGAGAACACTTCAGGTTTCACAGAAAAGTGATGAATGACCTGATGGAGAACCCTGTCAATAAAAGGGAGGATTATCATACGATGGGTTTTATTCAGGATCTATATACGCGAGGTACCGTGCATTGCCCGGACAGTGTAGCCCAAAAACCGAATCAACAAAAAATCTGGGTTCCCATTGAATTCCACTCTATCCTCAAAGAGCTGGAACGATATGAAAGAAAAACCCACCCGGACACCATTCACGATGAACTCCCTGAACCCATGAGACGCTTTTTCCAGGTAAGCCTTACAAAAAACAATTCAAAGCCGGTATTTGTGCATCTCCAGGTATCAGGATCTGAATCGCGAACATCCAGGTCCCGCCCATCTCCGATTAAAGGAAAAGCATATTATTCCATAACCAAACCAGGTTTTTTCCTCCGAAACCGCGTAAAAATTAATTTCCTGTTATGGACTGACACGATCCAAAGATATGCCATTAATGACGGATATCAGTTTGAAACATTATGTTCTGTCATCCCGTTATTTTCATCATATGGAATTAATCCAAGTAAAAACTCCCTGATCCTGTATTATTGCGCTGCCCCCTGGTTTCCATGGGCATATCAGGAATCCTCAAACATCTCATGGTTTAGTGTAGATCAAAAAAACGCCAGATTACGAGTCTCATTCCACCCCCTTATCTGCTGGTTTGATGTCTCTTTTAATAATCAGGGTCTCATAAGTCGTATCAGCACAACCGGAGAAAACAATAACAGGTTCGGAAAAGAGATTTCATTCGAAAGAATCGTTACATATTCCCATTATCAGCAGGTTGAAGGCGTGTGGATTCCGATGGAACGGATAACAACATGGAAACTCCCTGACGGTGAGGAGATAGAACAACAGGTATCGGTCACCACCATCGGTTATTACCAGAATATCTAAGATGACAACCATCGGTAGGATTCAGATGACCGACATACCATTTTACCCATAGACTTATTAATACCATCAGTGATATGGGAATACAGAACCCATGAAAAAATCCGGATACATCATCCATGAATCATCGTCAGAATACTCCAAACCATGTTCTTGATGACAATCCCTGTTGGTACAAGGATGCCATCATCTATGAAGTCCACGTCAGGGCTTTTTTTGATACCAATGGTGATGGGATAGGAGATTTCCGTGGCCTGACTAAAAAACTGGATTACCTTTCTGATTTAGGGATTACAGCCATATGGCTTCTGCCTTTTTACCCGTCTCCACTGAGAGATGACGGGTATGATGTATCTGATTACTTCACTATCCATCCATCATACGGCTCACTCTCTGATTTTCAAAAATTTTTACGGCAAGCTCATCAAAAAGGGATCAGAGTCATTATTGAGCTCGCCCTCAACCATACATCAGATACACATCCCTGGTTTCAAAAGGCACGAAAGGCTGAACCAGGTTCTGATATCAGACAGTTTTATGTATGGAACGACACACCCGATAAGTATCGGGATGCACGGATCATCTTTAGTGATTTTGAGCCGTCTAACTGGTCATGGGACCCGGTAGCTCATGCGTATTTCTGGCACCGTTTTTACTCTCATCAACCGGATCTGAACTATGAAAATATCAATGTTCAGAAAGCAATGAGTCAGGTTGTGGACTTCTGGTTTGAGATTGGAGTTGATGGTCTCAGGCTTGATGCGATTCCATACCTCTTTGAAGAGGAAGGGACTAATTGTGAAAACCTTCCCCGGACACATCTGTTTTTGAAAGAACTCAGAAGACAGGTTGATCGTTCTTTTACAAACCGTATGCTCCTTGCCGAAGCCAACCAGTGGCCCGAAGATGCAGTAGCCTATTTCGGAGACGGCGATGAAGCTCATATGGCCTATCATTTCCCGCTTATGCCCAGGCTTTTCATGGCTCTCAGGATGGAAAATTCATACCCCATCATTGATATCCTGAATCAAACGCCACAAATCCCTGATTCATGCCAATGGGGCCTTTTCTTGAGAAATCATGATGAATTAACCCTTGAAATGGTCACAGATGAAGAACGGGATTATATGTACCGGGTTTTTGCACAGGATCCACACCAGCGAATCAATCTTGGAATCAGACGCCGTCTCGCTCCCCTGATGAAAAACAACCGCCGGGAAATGGAGCTGATGAACATCCTTCTGTTTTCTTTGCCCGGATCTCCGATTCTTTATTATGGCGATGAGATCTGCATGGGTGATAATTATTACCTCGGAGATAGGAACGGGGTGAGAACTCCGATGCAATGGAGTGCTGATAAAAATGCAGGATTTTCCAGGGCGAACCCTCAGCAGTTGTATCTCCCGATCATTATCGATCCGGAATTTCATTATGAAGCAGTGAATGTGGAAATACAGGAAGCAAACTCATCGTCATTTCTCTGGTGGATGAAACGTCTGATTGCCGTGAGAAAGAAAAACACTGCATTCAGCCGGGGAACGATACAGTTTCTGACAACAAACAATCCGAGGATCATCGCTTTTATCAGAAAATATCATGATGAGACAATTCTTATTACTGCTAACCTGTCAAAATCATCCCAATTTGTCAGGCTTGACCTGAGTCAGTATGTCGGATGGACGATATGGGAGTTGTTCAATCACGTGACATTTCCCCCGGTACAGAATACACCCTATATGATAAGTTTCGGCCCTCATGATTATTTCTGGTTCAGATTGGCCATGCCGAAGTCAGAATCCACGACAAGAGAAGAGATTTCAATTCCAGAATATTCATCACCAGTCCGATGTAAAAACATTTTGGAATGCAGGGATATTGATACTCTTGCCTCCTATTTCATCCAGTATTTCTCAAAATATTTCAAAAATCAGGACGAATACACAATAGTATCATACCAGATACTGGATCAGATCACTATTGGGACCCCTGATGAGAATGAATCAATAATCCTCTTCAATGTCGAGTATGCCGATGGACTGAGTGAAAAATGGAGCATTCCAGTATCATACGCATTTGGATCAGAATCCGATGAAATCAGGCAGAAATATCCAGAAACAGTTATTGTTGCATTATCCTGGGGTAATGAACGGGGAATAATGTATGAAAACCTGACCTTTCACCAGTTTCACGAACGCATCTTCAATCTGATATCAGGAAAAACGAAAGTCCATGGATTACGCGGCTTACTGAATTGTGAAAAAAACAAGACGCTGAAGAAAACGAGCAGGAAAAATGGATCTTCATTCAATACGCATGTTTATGCCAACAATGGCTTAACACCCTCAATATTGTATGATGATACATATCTGTTGAAATTTTACCGGCTGTCTGAAGAAGGAGAACACCCGGATATCCAGATGACACGGGCCCTTTCTGAACTGGCAGGTTTTTCTCATTCTCCAGAATATTTTGGCTCGTTACTCTATAATGGGGAAGAAGCCCAAAACCTTTCGTTAGGAGTTATCGAAGGGTTTGTCGCATGTGAAGATTCTGCATGGTCATTCACCGTTGATTCTCTCAACCGTTTTTTCATCAATATTTTGCTTACGAAGAAGAATCCGGATAATATTGAACACCATCCTCCAAAAACGGACATATCACTCACCGGAGTTCCGGAAATTATCATTGAATCTACCGGCATTTTTTATCTTGATATGATCTACCTGCTTGGACAGAGAACTGCCGAGTTTCATCTTGCTGTGATGAATCTCAGAGAGCACCATGGATTTGAGCACGAACATTACTCAAAATTATACCAGCGATCCATATACCAGTCCTTCCACAGTCAGACAAATTGGACCATGGAAATGATTGAAGCAGAGAAACTATCATTCTCTTCCGAATATCAACAATTAATCAGGGAAGTTCTTTCATCAAAACCGGTTCTTATGACACATCTCAAAGAGATTGTGGATCATAAAATCCAGACAATGAAAATGAGAATTCACGGAGATTATCACCTGGGTCAGGTATTATTTACCGGAAAGGATTTCGTCATTCATAATTTTGAAGGAGATCTCACCCGTTCAATGAGTGAGAGGAGATTGAAGTATTGTCCCCTCCGTGACGTAGGGGGGATGATCTGGTCGCTCTGTCATACCGTTCAGACAGCATTGATGACCAATGCCTCCCTCCGGCCAGAAGATGTTCAGTTCCTTGCTCCCTGGGCTGAGTTGTGGTACATGTACATGGAAAGCGTTTTTCTTACAGCATACCTGCGAACTGTCCGCGATGCACCCTTTATCCCTCCATCGGAAACGGATCTGATGATTCTGTTAGATTCGTTCGTTATTGAACGTTCAATGAATAAACTTCAGGGGTATCTGGGATCTGATCTCAATAACGCGTTGTCAGCCATGAAAGCATTGAAAGTTCTGTTAAAGAGATTTCCAGAGTATCATCAGGAACATACGCCGGGAAATGCGGAATAGTCATGCATAATTGAGATCACCATAGGAGATGATTGACATGAAAATGCGAGGAGCAGGGATTCTGATTCATATTTCTTCATTACCAAGCCGGTTTGGTATCGGAGATATCGGACCTTCATCATACCGGTTCGTTACCTTTCTTGCAGATGCACATATTCATTACTGGCAGATTTTGCCATTAAACCCGACTGATCCCAGGTATGACAATTCTCCTTATCACTGTCTCTCAGCATTCGGGACGAATCCCCTGTATATCAGTCCGGAAAAGATGGTACAGGATGGATATCTCAGGCAAGAAGAGATCGAAAACCCCCCTGCGTTTTCGGATTCATCTGTTGAATATGAAAGAGTAACGGAATATAAAGACTCACTTTTCAATCTGGCATATAAGAGGTTTACCAGGACCGGTGATCATGAATACATAACATTTTGCCGGAAAAATGGGTGGTGGCTTGATGATCATGCCTTGTTTTTTGCGCTGAAGAAAAAATATGGCAATATTCCATGGAATGAGTGGCCTGATGATCTGAAAATTGTGAATTCGGATTATCTCAACCAGATTAAAGAGGATATGGAAGAGAGTATCGAAAAGGAAAAGTTTTTACAGTATCTCTTTATGAATCAATGGAATGACCTGAAAGAATACTGCAGAATTCATGACGTCATGATCATTGGTGATCTCCCTATCTATGTTGACTATGACAGTGTGGATGTCTGGATGAATCCACAAATGTTCAATCTAAATTCTTCACTGACTCCGATAACCGTTTCCGGGGTTCCTCCGGATTATTTCAGCAGTACCGGGCAATTATGGGAAAACCCCATCTATAACTGGAATTATCTTTCAAAAACCGGGTATGGATGGTGGATACAAAGATTTGAGAGAAATATCCAGCTTGTCGATTTTCTGAGAATCGATCACTTCAGGGGACTGGTTGCATACTGGGAAGTTCCATACGGTGAAACAAATGCAATCAATGGCTGGTGGAAGGAAGTGCCCATTGACGATTTTCTGGGCCATCTTCTTCTAAAGTTACCGTCATTTCCGGTTATCGCCGAAGACCTCGGGATTATCACTCCTGATGTAAGGGAAGTTCTACGCAGGTATCAGATTCCGGGAATGAAAGTATTACTCTTTGCATTTTCAGAAGATATTGGAAAAAATCCATATATTTTTCATAATCATGAAAAAGATTGTATTCTCTATACCGGAACCCATGACAACAATCCCATTATGGGATGGTTTCATCATGAAATAGGCATAGAAGAAAAAACCCGGCTTTTTGCATACCTGGGGCGTGAAATCCCGGATTCAGAACTTCCATGGACGCTCATCCGAATGGCCATGATGTCAGTTGCAAACACAGTTATCATTCCCATGCAGGATATACTCGGACTGGACACTGATGCCAGGATGAACAATCCTGCCGTTAATAAGAATAACTGGAGGTGGAGGCTGACCGAAGCTTCGGTACAACCTAATCTGAGTGAATCACTAAAACAGATCATTACCTTATGCGGGAGAGGATAACGGATGTCATCACGGCTGTTGATCGTCTCCAACCGGCTTCCCTTTACCATTCAAAAGAGAGGATCTGATTTTTCTCTCCAGGATAGCATCGGCGGGCTAGCCACCGGACTTGGATCAATCTATTACACCCGGAATTCTCTCTGGATCGGATGGCCAGGGCTGATTCAGAACCGGATATCCCAGGAAGAACAGGATACCATATCCGGGATACTGGAAGAAAGGTTATGTAAACCCGTTTTCCTCTCTAAATCAGAATATGAAAAATATTACAACGGGTTATGCAACCGGGCGTTGTGGCCCCTGTTTCATTACTTTTACCAGTATGCTAATTATGAAAATAGTGAATGGAAAGCATATTCCCAGGTAAACAGGAAGTTTTGTGATACGGTCTGTTCAATAGCACAGCCCGGTGATATTATCTGGGTGCATGATTACCAGCTAATGCTCCTTCCCGGAATGATTAGGGAGAGAATCCCGGATGCAACCATCGGATTTTTTCTTCATATTCCTTTTCCCCCTTTTGAACTCTTCAGGCTGATTCCATGGAGAAAAGAGATTTTATCAGGCGTTATCGGGGCTGATCTGATCGGTTTTCACACCTTTGAATACCTGAATTATTTCCTGAATAATGTCAGAAGAATCCTGGGCTATGAACACGAGATGATGCAGATCAGAGCAGGATACCGTACGGTCACAGTGGATACCTTCCCGATGGGGATAGATTATCAGAAATTTTTTAATGCCACGAAAAAGCCCCAGGTGAAAGGGGAAATTACAAAAATCCGCAAAAATATCACTCATGGAAAGATCATCCTCTCTATTGACAGGCTGGATTATACCAAGGGGGTCCCGCTCCGGCTTCGTGCATTTGAACTGCTACTTGAAGAACATCAGGAGCTGAGGGAAAACGTAACATTAATCCTGGTTGCAGTTCCGTCCCGTGTCCATATCGACCAGTATGCAGAACTGAAACATGAAGTTGATTATCTGGTCGGGAAGATCAACGGTATGTATGGGACGATGAAATGGACACCTGTCCGGTACATGTTCACCTCACTGCCATACAACCGGCTGATTGCAGCCTATAATGTCGCGGATCTGGCGCTTATCACACCCCTTCGTGACGGAATGAACCTGATGGCAAAAGAGTACCTCGCAACCAAGGTAGATAGTTCAGGAATGCTGGTTTTGAGTGAATTTGCCGGAGCTTCCAAAGAACTCGGAGAAGCGATTCTTATTAATCCGAACGATATCAGGGAATTTGCAGCTGCCATCTACGAAGGGCTGACTTTGCCTGATGAAGAGAAGAGAAACCGGATGGCTGCAATGCAGCAGCGTCTTAAGCGGTATGATCTGAACCGGTGGACATCAGATTTTCTTGAAGTTCTTGATAAAACCAGGAAATTGCAGGAAAAATTATCTTCTACCTGGATGAACAAAAAAACCGTCACATCAATATGTAACCGGTATCTCTCATCCCGTTCACGCATTTTCTTCCTTGATTATGATGGAACCCTGGTTCCCATCGCCAAAACCCCGGAGCTGGCAAAACCGGATCCTGAGATATATTCGTTACTTGAGAGCCTGACTTCAGATCCGCATAATCATGTGGTGATCATCAGTGGAAGAAACCGGCAGATGCTTGACACATGGTTTGGAACGCTCAATATCGGCCTCATTTCAGAACACGGAATCTGGGTGAAAGAAGAAGGAAAGGATTGGGAGATGAATATTTCCGCTTCACATGACTGGAAAACTGAGATCAGACCATTCCTTGAGGTGTATGCAGACAGAACACCTGGATCATTTGTCGAGGAAAAAGAATACTCACTTGCATGGCATTATCGCAATGCAGATCCCGGACTTGCCGTTATCAGGGCAATCGAACTACGGGAAGATCTGATCCTCAGAACAAAAAATCTTAATCTGAACCTGCTTGAAGGACATAAAGTTCTGGAAATAAAAAATGCAGATATTAACAAGGGAATCGCAGTTCAACGGTGGATGAAAACCGGAGAATACGATTTTATCTTTGCAGCCGGTGATGACAGGACCGACGAAGATATCTTTTCAGTCCTTTCTCCAGATGCATATACCATAAAAGTAGGTCCGTATCCTTCGCTTGCCCAGTTCAGCGTCCGCTCCGTTGACCAGATGCGTGAGTTGTTAAAACAATGCACTGCCAGGGAAGATCATAAGAAAAGGTAGCTCAGGAAAACTGGTACGAATGAGATGGATATTACAAGAGAAGAGTAGGGTATGATCCAATCGATGTAAGACTCATCTGATACCCTTTTTCCCATACAATCCCTTCCTTTCACAGATAGTGATACAGAATGGATCCCAACCTGAAGAGCAGACCCCCGTTTACCACCAGGATCAGGGCGATAATAAGCCCCGACACGATGCCCGGCAGAAGCATGGTGATCCCAAAAGCGATCGAGACAATGTAGAGGATCGTCTGGGTACGCTGCATTTTTTTTTGGATCGGCTGCAGAGACTCAGGAACGGCAGGCTGATCAGGATCCGGCCTGACGGTTGAGAGGAACATCTTCCCGAGAAGGAGTGCACCTCCGATGATGTTCAGGGCCCCGAGGAGAATCCGGATCAGGTCAGTAAGAATCCCGGGGACCGTACATGAGACAATCCCCATGGATGCAAAGCCGATGCCGATGATGACCATCAGCCATGAACGCCTGAACTGGCCGAGCGGTGTCTCCCCAAGAGCCATCATCTGGAGGGAAGTGATCACCAGCAGCAGGCCCAGCTGACCATCAGGAGAAAACGGAATCAGTCCCAGGTTCACCGGGAAGAGAAGGAGTCCGAGGAACAGGAGGAGAAACCCGACAACGATCAGGACGGCAAGGGAGAGAGGCAGCGAAGCCTGCCTGAAGATCAGACCCTTCAGTCCGTCAGAACCGGCTCCTGCAGTCATGCACCCACCCCAAAATCTTCAGCAGACCCCTGAGGAAACTGACGCCGGACACCCTGGATGCACCAGGAGAGATAGAGGATGCTGATCCCGTAGAGAAGTAGAAAGGCCGAGGTCTGGGGGTTTGTAACAAGACCGGGAATCAGGGTAATCAGACCCAGGATCACCGAAAGAAGATATACAAGGCAGCAGGCGATGGTAAGCCGCCGTAAAATCCCCGGGAATCGCACCCATGCTTTTGCTTTCCCTTCCGATACGAGGAGCTGAAAGAGCATCGCTATTCCCCCTGCAAACAGGAGGATCCCGACGATGATCCTGACCGGTGCAGTGACTGACCCCGGGATAAAGCAGGCAAGCATTCCAAAGGCTGCCGTGCATATCCCGATGATGACCACAATCCAGGATCGCTGGAGATCCCCAAACGGGGTCTTTCCCATCGTGATGATCTGAAAGGAGATGAGGACTAAAAACAGTCCATAAGTGCTGTCCGGTGAATAGGGCAGGGCACCAATATGGATTGCAGACAGGAGTACTCCGAATACGAGCATGAATACTCCGAGGATCAGGAGGATAACTACTTCTATGGAGAGATCAGACTCCTTAAAAAGGGCCACGGATGTCATAAGCACCTCACCTGCCATTACCTGAAGAAGGGAACGGCCATCTTCTTCGCTTCTTCAGAGAGATATCCGTACAGCGAGCCTGCCATGACAGGAAGCCAGGCCAGCACATCTTCCCGGGTCATGCCAGTTGCCCTACAGTATCGCTCCAGGTACATTTCAGCCAGTTCCTCTGCCCCAAACCGGTAGTCAAGGTAACTCCGGCACGCATCAGCAGCCGGAGATCCGGAGGAGACTTCGGCCCAGTCTATGATCTGGTATGATGTCCCGTCAAAGAGGATATTGCCGCAGTGAAAATCACCATGGCAGATCGAAGACCCGTCCGGAAGAGAATCAAGTTTTTTGCCCAGCATATCCCTCTCCCCGTCAGTCAGGCCAGGACCGTTCAGGATCATCCCCCTGATCATGTTTTTCAGCGGAACAAACTCAGAGAAGGTCGCCTTGTGCATCGCGGTCTGCAGTTCCACTGCCTTATCCAGGCACTCAGGGGCTTTTTCCATCTTCTCTCCCATGATATCATACAGGGAAACGCCCCTGACCTGGTCCATGAGGACCGCGGTTCTTCCCTGGAACGTCTCGACACAGTAGACGCGGGGGGCAGGAATGCCCAGTTCTCCCACAACAGAAAGCGTGTAAGCCTCTTTAAACGCCTGAAATGCCTTCTGTCCCTCACGGTAAACCTTCGCAGCAACGCCATCACGGGCATAAATGACTGCTGACATTCCCGTTCCGATACAACTCCCGTACCGTTTTACAAACTCCTTATCGTCCCCGACATCTCCAAAGAGCGGGTTATTCTTGTCTGATTCTGCCATCCTTCTCTCCATTCATCAGGGAAGACTTTTTCCCCGGTTTTTGCTGGTGAATAGTTTATGGTGAAACGATTAGAACGTTCCGTTTCTTCCATAAGACAGGAAAAGCGGGAGAAGGAGGAGAGAAAAAAAGTCTTGAGAAACTCAGGAGGATATGTAATCATGCGGCTTTTCAGATTTTCCTTCTCCCTCATCTGTCATCTCCTGACGGTTCATCATCATCCCGGCAAGGACCAGCAGGAGGATTCCCAGAATGAACAGAAGTATCAAAACAACCATCCCGGGAATCAGGCCGGGAAGGAGTACGTTCAATCCGAATACCAGCGTGGAGAGATAGAGGAGGACAATGGTCACGAGGAGGTTTCTTCCCATCGGCCGGGAGGACGCGGTTCGATCTGAAGAACTCCGGTCCGGCAGCAGCAAGGGGTGGATAACCCTTCCAAGACCCACACTGCCGGTGAGGAGATTATAGATTCCCAGGGGAATGATCATCCAGCCGGTGATGAG
>CAZXRT010000004.1:0-1684 GCA_964642535.1 uncultured Methanospirillum sp. | reverse complement strand
TGCCGGTGAGGAGATTATAGATTCCCAGGGGAATGATCATCCAGCCGGTGATGAGTCCGGGAACAATGCATGCATAGATCCCAAGAGTGATAATGACAACCCCGAGAATCATCAGCGGCCAGGACCGGGCATACACACCAAACGGTGTTTTTCCCAGGGAGAGCACCTGAACTGCCATGAGGACCATGAGAAGCCCGAACTGGCTGTCACGGGAGAACGGGAATATCCCCAGATAGACCGGGATCAACAAGGCTGCAAAGAGGATGAAGATGACACCGAGGAGAAGCATGAATACAATCCCGGGCGGTATCAGGGCTTCCTGAAGAAAAAACCTCCCCCGATGACAGATGTGAGTTGAATCGCTCACCCGGGTCTCAACCCCCTGTTTCTGTGAGTGATATAAAAGCCAGACCCGCTGCATGCACCAGGCAAGATAGAAGAGGCAGAGCCCCATAAAAACAGAGAGAGAGGCAGGATACGGATCGCCGATCAGGCCGGGGAAGAGGAGGACAATGCCTGATGCGGACCATGTCAGGTACACAAGTCCGCACGAGAGGGTCAGGTGACGCAATATCCCGGGAAACCGTATCCATCGTTGAGCCTTCCTCTTGTGAACCGCAAGCTGAATCAGCCTGATACCGCCACTGAATAAGAGGAGCAGGCCGACGAGTCCACGGATCATCTCATCCAGGACTCCGGGAATAAAGCAGGATATCGTCCCAAGGACTGCGCTGCACATCCCGATTAGGATTATCAGCCATGTACGACGGAAAGTTCCAAAGGGGGTTTTCCCGGTAGTGATAACCAGAAGGGAGATGAGAACCAGCAAGAGCCCGTACGTTCCGCCAGGGTTGAATGGAAGCGTCCCTGCCTGGAGAGAGAACTGAAGAATGCCGAATATCAGCATAAAAAGCCCCAGGACGAAGAGAAGCACGGTATCCAGGGTAAGTTCCGATGCACTCCCCATAACCGGTCCCATGGCCGGGGGATTTCTCATATGAGATGTCATATTCGCTTGCAGCCGTGTACTCCCATGCCAGAAATATCCTGATGTTGCAGAGGGGGAAAGGAGTCCGAAGGCTCCGGAAAATGAATACCACCAGGCAGACGATGTAGGAAACCCAGGGAAGATCTTTTACTGCCTGATCTGCGGAGAGCTGACATCCCAGTCCTGTGCATCCAGGATTTCAAGTATCTTCACGATAGCATTCACCAGTTCTTCTTTCATCCTGATCCCCTTCTCCCGGCTTGCCTTCGTCGGATCCCCGGTTGCCCCGCAGTTCGTCAGCTCGGAAAAGAGCCATTTTACCTCGCAGTAGGGAGGTAACTGTGGAACCACTCCGGCTGCATGTTCGGGCTGACAGAGTTCGGGGAAGAGGGCAAGGGCCATGGAGAGTTCTCCTTCCCCGCCATGACCGAGACCATTCCAGACCTCAAAGAAACCGGCAGGGAGAATAGTCAGCAGGGTGTTCCACCAGGCATCAAGGGTGACAATCCGCATCTGCGGGTATGCCACTTTTACACTCCGGCTGGCCACCTCGATCGGGGCGATATTACCATCATGACCGTTGAGGATGAAGACCCGGTACATCCCTTCCCGGTGCAGCGACGTGAGAATATCACGGATAATTGCTATTTCTGTCTCAAAAGAGAGCGAGATGGTAAACGGAAACTCACGATAGTG
>CAZXRT010000003.1:0-26043 GCA_964642535.1 uncultured Methanospirillum sp. | reverse complement strand
CTTCACCACCGAGAAGGAACGTGAGCTGATCGAAAAGATCAAGGCCCTGAAAGAGCAGCTCCGTGAACAGGAAGCAGAGATCGAGCAGAACAAGGAAGTCAAGGAAAAGATCGCAACGGCGAAGGAGTACCGCCGTCAGGCTTCTGAAATTCACGAGCGAGTAACGGTCCTTGCCGAGGATGCACAGAAGCACCACGACCTGATGGTTGAGTGCTATCGCAAGGCTGATGCATCCCGTGAACAGGCAGATGCTTCTCATAAGCAGTTTGTTGAGGCTCAGGAAGCAGCCGACAACGAGCACAAACTCTTCATCTCCTGCCAGAAGGAACTGCGTGACTATGATAAGGTGATTGGCGGCCTGCGCAAGAAGACCAAAAAGACCAAAACCACCAAAGAGCAGAAGGAAGTCCGAAAGGAAGCAGAACAGATCTTCTCACAGTTCAAGGCTGGAGAAAAGCTTACCACCGAAGATCTTCTTCTTCTGCAGCGTTCCAAACTCATTTAACTTTTTTTCCCTGCTTCTTCTCTGGTATCAGCAGACCGGCGCTTCGTAAGGCAATATATAAATTACGCATATAATAATACTGGCGTTCTTGCTTTTTTATTTTCGAGAAAGGAACTCATTAATACCTTAACTTCCAATAGTCAGATAATGGGAACCTCTCGAACGCTCGTGCTCAATATTGATCGCGATGATGATATCGGATTCAAAGCATCTGTCGAGAGTCCGGTTGTCGGCAGGGAGGCATGTCTGGATGCTGCGATCCGTCTGGCTCTTGCAGACCCGGAAGATTCAGATCTGAATGCCATATTTCAGGCTATCTCCACATATGACCGGCTCGTCAGTGAAGGAGAGGACGTTGAGGTCGCTGTCATTGGTGGAAATCATTTCAGATTTATTGAAGGTGACCGGAAGATCGCCCGACTTGCTGAAGAAGTGATTCGGCAATGCGGGGCAACCCAGTGCATTCTGGTTACAGACGGGGGAGAAGATGAATATGTACTCCCCATTATCCAGGGGAAAGTTCAGATATCATCGATTCAGCGTGTGGTTGTCAGCCAGATGCCCAATCTTGAAGGCACCTTTTACATTCTGAAGAAACTCCTGAGCGATCCGAAGATCTCTAAACTGGTTCTGGTTCTCCCCGGCCTCACCCTTCTCCTCTATGCCGTCTCCTATGCTCTGAGTAAACCCGAAGTCGCGACGATCATCATCGCTGCAGGAATTGGCGGATATCTGCTGTACAAAGGGTTTTCACTGGATGAATTTGTCAGAAATGAACTCTCTGATATGCGTTCAACCCTCTATCGGGGAAGGTTCTCCTTTGTTACCTACATCAGTGCGATCCTTTTTGCTGTCATAGGAGTAATGGAGGGCAGTTCTGCACTTACAACCTACTGGGATGGATCAGGCATCTTTCCGATGGTCATGATCTTTGTCTGGGGAGCGGTCCTCTGGTTTACCCTTGCAGCGATCACTACGTCTCTTGGCTCTATCATCGACAGTTTTCTCTATGATAAGGAGTCCCTGAACCGTGCTGTCATCTTCTCTTTCTTCCTGAGTGCTATCGGAGTGCTGGCCTTTGGTGGAACCAGTTATATCCTATCAAGTCTGAGCCTTCGCAATTTCCCGGTGACACCGGACCTTGGGGTTGCATATATCATTCAGGGTGCCATCGGAGGGCTGATTTGTGCACTAGTCGGGATCGGGCTTCAACACATGGTTTATCACTGGGTTGAATCTACTCTGAAAACAAAAGAGATTACCTCAATATAATTTAAAGAAATATATTTTAATATATATACTTTCTTCTCGATTTTTTTATTTTCCCGATCCGGGTAATGATGAAAGACATCAGGATTATAATATATTAAAACCCGGACATCATACATGAAGGTATTCTATATATCTCAGATGATATCCGGCCTGCGGGGAGTCGGACGATATCAGGCTGACAATTGTCTGACATTTTTTTTTGTTTATATGGTATTCAACAGTATCCGAATAAGGCGTAATATTATGCAAATGGCAAAAAAAGACTGATATGGAATTTATAAAAACGAGATGAAAAATATCTGGTTGATTATATATATCGTGGATTATTAGAGAGAAGCCGCTGGGTGTAGAGTGGACGGTAAGGCATTTCAGCTGTCTCGGTTTTGATCATCGTGATGAGTTCTTCAGTGGTGCAGGTCATTTTAAACGGCTTATTCGGCTCAGATTTCATCCGGACTGTGACTGTGAGATTTCCGGACTCTGCTTCACTGTCTCCGATCACCACGACGTAGGGAACCCAGTCCATGCCCGCTTCCCTGACTTTCTTCCCGACTGACTCGTCACGGTCATCAAAATCTGTCCTTATTCTTGCAGCGTTCAGTTTTACTGAAAGTTCTCCTGCTACTGTTCCATGCCGTTCTGCAACCGGGATAACTCTGACCTGTGTCGGGGAAAGCCACGTTGGGAGGTGGGCTACCTTCTGATTTGCGGTATTCTCAAGAATTGCACAGAAGACACGTTCAACTGATCCGGTTGGGGAACAATGGAGGATGGGGGGGAATACTTCGGTTCCGTCAGTGAGATGATATTTAATTCCGAACCTTTTCGCACTCTCGACATCAATCTGGACGGTCGGGTTTTCAATCGGCCGGCTCTGTCCGTCAATGGCAGCAAGATCAATCTTTGCGATCCAGTAATGCACCCGGTCAGAAAGAGTTTCGATAAGGATCGGCACCTGCGACTGATTTACAATCTTTTTTATCCAGTCTTCATACTCCTTGTAAAAGTCTTCTGTACATCTGAATACCGCTACCAGTCTGGTTCCGAAGTCTTCTCCGGTCTTCCAACTCATGGCAAGTTGTTCCTCAAAGCATTGAAGAGCATCTGACATATCACGGCAGAGGGAGTGCATATCAGGCATGGTAAACGCCCGCAGTCTTTTGAGTCCGATAACCTCTCCTTTCTGTTCATGCCGGAATGAATAGGTGGAAAGCTCGTACATCTTCATCGGGAGATGATTGGGAGAGATGTGCATGTTCCGCATGATGGTGAACATTCCGAAACAGGCAGCAAACCTGAGCATCATGTTCCGGTTTCCGCTCTTGAACCGGTACTGGCGTTCTCCGAACTTGTCTGCATGTTCATAGATCGCCTTATCTGCGAGATCATACATCACCGGGGTTTCAACCGGGCTTGCCCCATGTTCAAGGACCATGGCGAGAGCATAATCAGCAAGGAGATCGCGGACCAGTTTCCCCCGCGGCATCCAGCGGAGGTGCCCGACATCAGAGACCGGCTCATAGTCCACGAACTCCTTTGATCTCATGAGATCCACATGAATCGGCTCTCCTCCGGCAGCTACCGGGATACCTGTCTCTTTCTTGATCAGGCATCCAAACGGGGATTCATCTGCATATTCTTTGTAATCATGCATCTTTCCGTCCGGTGTCATCACAAAGAAGTTGTGGGTTACGGTTTTCTTTTCAGGCTTTACCGCATCTTCAGAGGGAGTGATTGTCCGGGAGAGTTCGGAGAGAGGGTGGCCTTTGCAACTGACTGTGAATGACTTGTACCAGCCGAACGGTGCACGCTTGACTTCAAATCCTCCCTCACCAAGTACAGTTTCCATGGCTCTCAGGGCAGATACGGCAAGGTCTGGAGCTGCCAGGTCACTGCTGAGATGAGCATACGGGTATACCATCACCTTTTTGCAACTGGTCTGGTCTGACATCTCCCTGATTGCAGTAACTGCCTGTTGTATTACGTCATCGATGTCATCTGCATCCGGGGCTTCAACGGCGCAGAAAGCAACGAGGGCTTCGTCAAGAAAATCTGATTGATTACACGGTTCTTCAGCAAATTTTGTTTTCTTCTTTGCTTCGTATTCGATATGGTCTGAGTGAATTAAAAGAAGGCGCATGAACTAATCTCCGAATCAATACCCGAATCTATTGGCTTTCATGGGCTATATAACACCGCCTATTGCCGGTTTTCATAATACCGTGACAGGGTTGCCTGTCGCTGGTTCATGTATTTTGCATCATGCTTGGCGTTATACGGGCAGAAAGCCCGTTCAGTGGTATAAAAGACGAGCTGACCGATTGGCATACCGGCATGGATCCGTACCGGGCGCTGGTTGACATTGCACATTTCAAGGGTGATACTACCCCGGAATCCCGCATCTATCCATCCTCCAGTCTGGTGTAATTCAACACCAAGGCGGGCTATGCTGCTTTTTCCCTCGATACTGGCGACGATATTGTCAGGAAGCTCGATAAGTTCCATGGTTTCAGCAAGGATAAACTGACCCGGGTGCAGTATGATGCTCTCTGCAGTCATCTCCTGGGTTTTGCTGGTGACCGTCTCACGGTCGAACGGATCGATAACATCATCTCCTGTTTCATACCAGGCGAAATGGTTTCCAAGTCTGATATCAAGCGAGTTCGGCTGAACAAGTTCAGGGTCGTACGGGTCCACAACAATATATCCACGGCGTATCCGATCGATGATCTGCCAGTCAACGAGGATCATTACTATCGGTTTCTTCTGGATGGTATTTACCGGCTTTCTTTTTCTGTTCCCCTGCGGCTTTCTGTGGGTTACTCTGTGGGACAAATTTCCATTCTGATCGACGGAGTAAACCGTGGATGGTTGTTGCCTCCCGCCAGGTAAGGTTGCATCTTCCCAGGATCCTGCGAATCAGGGTCATGGTTGACTCCCGTTTGAACCGGGGATGATCCACCATATCGAGATATTCATCGATGTGACTGTACAGGTGTGTCATCTCTTCAGGTGTGGCAAGGGCAATCTCTCCTTTCTGGATGTTTGCCAGTTCATAGCAGATGATTCCGACAGCGTGTGAGAGGTTGACGATGGGATATATTTCTGAAGCAGGGATGGTACAGATGATGTCAGATCGCCTTACTTCATCATTGTTCAGCCCCCAGTTCTCCCTCCCGAAGAGGATTGAGATCGTTCCATCCACGTCAGCGATTAACTCCCGAATCTCCCCCGGTGAGTAAAAGGGCATCCTTATGGGATGGCAGGCAGATTTTGAGAGTGCCCCGGTGGTTGCAATGACCAGATTACTTGTCGAGAATACTTCCTCGAGATCCATGACTACCGCATTTTCGAGTACATCCTTCGCATGGGACGCACGGGCTGTAGCTTCCATCCCAAGTGGGCAGGGATTCACCAGGATCATCTCGGTAAAGCCGAAGTTCTTCATTACCCTGGCTGAAAAACCAACATTTCCATCGTAGAGCGGTTCAACAAGAACAATCCGGATACGGGGCATTTATCTAAAACCAGCGGTTATTTTCATTGGTACTACGATTCGAGAAAAAAAGAAAAACATTTCAGGTTACTGAATTGCCTGAACCGTCTCGATCAGGGTCTGAACACCTCTCTCATACACGGCATTTCCGACCACGATTGTATCTGCGTATTGAGCCATTTCTGCTGCTTTCTTCCCGGAATCAATCCCTCCGCCGTAATACACCACGGCATTTGATACTGCTTCAGCAGCGGCCCTGACAACTGCAGGGTCCCCGTAGGTTCCGCTGTATTCGATATACACAATCGGGAACTGGAAATAGTGGTCTGCAATCTCGGCATATGCGGCAACCTCCTTCGCTGGTATTGAGCAGTCTGCCCCGGTGACCCGTGCAACAGAGGAAGCAGGATTGAGGACGATATATGCCTCCTGTATCACTTTTTCCCATTGGATGGAATTCGTGAGAGCCCAGTCCTTATGCTTGCCCACGATCCACTGGGACTGGCTGGTGTTCATGACACTGGCGATGAAGAGGAGATCAATTCCATCTGCAACGACTGCTTCAGGACCGGCTGGTTCAACCACCAGGGGCAGACCGTATTCCCTGACCTGGTCCCGCAGCTGCTGCATATTCTCTTTGGTAATATTCAGGGTGCCGGAGAGCATGAGGGCATCAGTTCCACTGGTTGCAATCTCGGCCAGCTGGTCCTCGGTAAGGTTCTTATCTGGATCGAGCTTGGTTACATGAGCCCAGGTCTTCCATTTCGTGTGCATTATGAGTCCTGCCTTGGAATCTGCTCATTAGCTTACTTTTAGAGCGTAAAAAGATTATGAGTTTCAGGCTGCAAAAGCCTGGAACTGCCCTATCTTCTCTTTGGATATTCCGCTGACTTTTGCTGCACGTTCCGGGTTTGCAGCAAGCAGGGTTTTCTTGTCAAAGATACCTGCAAGGTAGAACTGCCCCAGAAGAGCTTCCCCCACTCCTTTCAGGGAAAGAAGCTCCTCACGTCCCTTTTCAAGTTGCTTCTTTGAAATTTTTGCGGGCGGCTGCTTGTGCAGGGCTTCGGTCACTAGAGTTATGTGTCTGATGACAGTTTCAATTGAGACACCGGTCTTCAGGCTGATGTACGTTGGATGAATAGCGAGAAGTTCTTCAGGGCCGACAAATCCCGCCTCCTGGTACTTCTTCAGGGTCGCTGGCGGGATTCCCATCTCTTTCAGCCGGTTTTTGCTGGAGAGCAGGGTTGCCTCAGTTTTTAGCGTCGCTGCCTCTTCTTCGGTGAGGCCTGCTTTTTTCAGGTTTTCTACCGTTCCATTTGAGAGATCTTCAATACTGTTGATCCCGGCTGCAACAAAGGCTGTCATCACCTTGGTATGGCTTCTTCCCCGCTTGGGAGGAACGAACTGTTTCATGAATTTCTTGCATTCTGACCGCTTCTTGAGGAGATCCATCACCTCTGTTGTTTCACGAATCAGTTTTTCTGCAAGATTTTTCTGAATACCTGCCGCTTTCTGCAGGGAGGCCGTGTCCATTTTTCCCAGTTCGAATGCGGAATAAATTTTTTCCTGAATCAGTTTTTCGCGGATATCCTCACTCATTGAAGGGATCATGGCAAAGATATCCTTCTGCTGGGTGATCAGCTGGCAGAGCGGGCATCCCATCTCCCACGGCCGTGTTCCTTTGGCAATAAGGCTCACATGATTGAGGCCGTGTGACTCACAGACCGCTTTTGTCCTGACCGCACCGCCCCACATCGTTCCCGGAAGGCTGATATTAAAGGTACAATCCGGATATCCCGTACATCCGATGAACTGGGACACTCCTTTATGCCTGATCCTGAGATCCTTGCCACAGACCGGACAGGGACCGATCGTCAGCTCCTCGTCGGTCTGGTCCATAATCTCCCTCCCGATGACCTCGCAGTTCGGTTCAAGAGAGTCAAAGACCTTATGGAGCATTGTCCGTGAATCGGAAACCACCACATCGCGTGACTGTTTTTTGACCTTTATCTGCTCCATGGCCGACTCGAGGGTGGAGGTCATATCCGGGCTTGTGATCTCTGAGGCGTGGCCTTCGAGTGATTCGGTCACTGCCCTGCCCACAAGGGTAGGTCTGAGCGGGTTCCCCTCGATGTACTTCCTGCCAACGAGTTTCTGAATAACTTCATGTCTGGTTGATTTTGTCCCGAGCCCGAGTTCTTCCATCACCTGGATCAGTTTACTCTGCGAAAACCTCGGTGGTGGCTGGGTCTGTTTCTCATCAAGATGAACTGCTGTAATCGGGAGCTCTTCGCCTGGTTTTACGACCGGTAATATGGTATCTTTGGCATCTGAGTACGTGTATACCGTTCTCCACCCTGCATCTTTGAGCCTGCTTCCTGTTGCGGCATACCCTTCACTGGAGGCTGTCATGCCGATCCTCATCGTCATCCACTCTGCATCAGGAGAGAGGGTTGCAAGGAACCTGCGGACGATCAGTTCATACACCTTCCAGTTTTCTCCCAGCTCTTCAGGAGTTGCTGCTCCGGCCGGGTGAATCGGGGGGTGGTCGGTTGAGGATTTCTTACCCTGGGTCGGGGATTTTCTCCGGTTCTTTCTGACCCATGCAACCTCTTTGGCGAACTGGGTCTTTTCAAGGGTATCCAGAATACTCTCAAGGTTGAGCGAAGGCGGATAGATGGTATTGTCAGTTCTCGGGTACGAGATATACCCGTTCATGTAGAGGTCTTCTGCAATTCTCATTGCATTAGCCGCAGATAATCCAAGTCGGGCTGCAGCGACAATAAAACCGGTTGTGTCAAATGGGGTGGGCGCTTTGTCACTCCTGGTACCCTCCTTGACTTCGGTCACTTTCAGGGGTTTTTTTGTCGCAGCATATGCGGCCTCAGCGCTGGCTTTTTCCAAAAATTTTCCGTGGATATGTTTCGCGGTAAAAGCCTCGGTATCCTTCCCGGTGTCAAGGGACAGTTCCCAGTATGGCTCGGGAATAAACGCTTCTATCTCGCGTTCCCGGTCCACTATCATCGCCAGGGTGGGACTTTGTACCCGTCCGACCGAGAGGATGTTGGCTCCGCCTCTTCGTGCAGCCAGACTGATGAACCGGGTCAGAGATGCACCCCAGATCAGATCAACAATCTGTCGTGCTTCTCCTGCCGCTGCGAGGTCAAAATCGATATCAGACGGACTTGAGAACGCCCTGGTGATCTCCTCCTTGGTTATTGCAGAAAACCGTGCACGATCGACGGGTACCTTCGAATTGACAGCCCTGACAAGCTCATATGCCTCTTTTCCGATCAACTCTCCTTCGGTATCAAAATCAGTGGCGATTGTGACACGATCTGCCTTTTTTGAAAGTTTCTGAACCAGTCTGACAATTCCCGGCTCTGTCGGCCGTTTCAAAACGCCGGCATCGATGAGGGATCGGGGGGGATGGGTCTCTGATCGCCAGTTTGTGTATCCTTCGACAAAATCAATCTCAACGACATGACCCCGAAGACCGATCGTTGCCGTATCCCCGAACTGGTACAGGTTCACTCCGCCCTCTTTCTTCTGCGAGATCTTTTCTTTTTCCGCCAGGATGTGGGCGATACGGTTTGCGGCAATATTCTTTTCTGCGATGATCAGGTGCATGGTCGGTCCGGGTTTAGGTATTGCTTGCGCCTTTAGCGTTTTCAAGTTCTTTCAAAAGCAGGGCATTCAGGTGTCCGGGATCTGCCCGGCCCCGGCACTTTTTCATGACCTGTCCGACAAGGAAATTGAGTGCCGGTCCTTTTCCTGCATGGTAATCAGCGACGGGTTGTGGGTTTTCCGCGATCACCTGCCTGACCATCCCGGCAATCTCATCACCTCCGGTCTTTGAAAGACCGAGCCGTGATATGATCGATGATGGCAGTTCTGCCTGATTCCCTTCCCTGACCTGGTCAAGGATGATTCGCAGGATCTCCACTGCACTCTTGTCGGTGATGGTGTCTGCTTTAATGATTGATATGAGCTCCCTGAAATGCCCTGCAGGCATGGCATCGATGGAGAAGTCACGATAATTCAGTTCTCCAAGGAGGTAATCCGCAGTCCAGGTTGCAGCAAGACCCGGGTCATCTCCCGCGACGTCTTCAAAGAACTCGGCAAGTTTCAGCCCCCCGGTCAGGGTCCGGGCATGTTCCAGGGAACATCCGTACTGCTGCATGAACCGTTCACGCCGGGCGTCAGGTAATTCGGGAAGAATGATATCCACAGCCCAGTCAGATACCTGCAGGGGAAGAAGGTCAGGCTCAGGGAAATACCTGTAGTCATTTTCCTCCTCTTTACTTCGTGAAGAGGTGGTGACACCCCGTGCCTCGACAAAGTGACGGGTCTCTCTGGCAACCGTCTGGCCTCTCCGGATGACATTGCGCTGCCTGGTGATCTCGAAGGTGAGTGCCTTCTCCACTCCCTTGTATGAAGATATGTTTTTTACTTCGACCCGGCCTGATCCTTTCAGCGAGATGTTGGCGTCAACCCTGAGTGATCCCTCTTTCTCGCTGTCAAAGACATCGAGGTATTCCAGCGTCGCTCGCAGTTTATTCAAAAACCGTCGTGCCTCTTTGGGTGAACGAAGGTCAGGTTCGGTGACGATCTCAATGAGCGGCACTCCGGCACGGTTGTAATCAACAAGAGTGTACTTCCCGCGGTCTGTCGTTCCCATGTGCACGGATCTGCCGGGATCTTCCTCGAGATGAATCCGTGTGATACGGATCTCTCTTTCTCCATCCTCTCCTTCAATCAGCAGTTTTCCCCACTCGGCGAGCGGGCGGTCGTACTGGGTGATCTGGTACGCCTTGTCAAGGTCAGGGTAGAAGTAGTTCTTTCTCGAAAAATCACATTCTTCCAGGATCGAACAGTTCAGAGCCTTTCCAACCCGCATTGCAAATTCAATGGCCCGCTTGTTCAGGACCGGCATACTCCCGGGAAGACCGAGACAGACCGGACAGGTATGGGTATTTGGTTCATCCTCGCGAAAATCGGTTGAACATCCGCAGAAGAGCTTTGACCTGGTATTGAGCTGGCAGTGGATCTCAAGACCGATGATGACATCATCGTGCTCCATCATGCAGCCCCCTGTTCATAGGCATATGCAGCATCAATGACTTTTTCGTCCTCAAAATGCCTGCCGATAAGTTGCAGGCCCACCGGCATCCCTTCGATTGTTCCGCACGGAACAGATATTGCCGGAACACCGGCAAGGTTGGCAGGGACCGTGAGAATGTCAGAGAGATACATCTGGAGTGGATCTGATTTTTCACCGAGTGTAAATGCGATCGAAGGCATTGTCGGCCCGGCGATCAGGTCAACATCCTGAAAGAGCCGGTTAAAATCATCCCGGACCATCTGTCGTGCCGTCTGTGCCTTGTGATAATAACGGCCGTAGTATCCTGCAGCAAGTGAGAACGTTCCAAGAATGATTCGGCGTCTGACTTCCCTGCCAAAGCTTGTCTGCCTGCGGTCAGAGAACTCCTCATGCCAGCTCTTACGCAGCTCACCACCTGGGCCATACCTGATCCCGTCAAATCTGGCGAGGTTGGACGATGCCTCACTTGTGCAGATGACGTAGTACGCCGCGAGAGCATGGCTCATGGAAGGCATGGAACAGGGCACGGCCTCAGCGCCGGCATTCTCCAGAGTTTTTACTGCAGTCTGCACGATCCCGGCAACACGTGGATCGACTCCTTCTCCAAAGAACTCAGCAGGCAGACCAATCCTGAGGCCTTGTACCGATGCCTCTGGGGTATGGAAATACGGCCGGTCAATCGAGGTTGAATCTCTCTTATCGTATCCCGCTATCACTGAAAAGAGCCTGGAAACACCAGTGACATCTTTTGCCATCGGTCCAATCTGCTCAAGTGAATTTGCATATGCAATAAGACCATACCGGGAGACCCTTCCGTATGAGGGTTTCAATCCAACTATCCCGCAGAATGCTGCAGGGCAACGGATGGATCCTCCGGTATCGGATCCAAGTGCCATCTCACACAGGCCGGCTGCTATCGCTGCAGCAGACCCCCCTGATGATCCGCCGGGAACCCTTCCATGGTCATGAGGGTTGAGCGTCGGCCCGAATGCACTATTCTCGGTTGTCGTCCCCATGCCAAATTCATCCATGTTGGTTTTCCCGACAATTGCAGCACCTGCGTTCCTGAGCTGGGTGATCACATGGGCGTCGTAGGGTGGAACGTATCCTTTCAGGATCTGCGATGCACACGTCGTCTCGACACCTTTTGTCGATATATTATCCTTTATTGCAACTGTGATCCCTTCGAGTGGCCCGGTAGTGTATTCTACTTCCGGTATCGTGGTGATAAAGGCATTGACAGAGTCAGAAGGGGAGAATATGAGTGTTTTTCCCATCTCACATCACCCGCGGTGCCTTAAAGTACCCGTTTTCCGTTTCTGCAGCATTTGCAAGTGCTTCTTCCTGGGTCAGGGAAGGAGCAACCTCATCTTCCCGGAAGATATTCACCAGACCTCGGTCAACGGATGTTCCCTGGGTCAGCTGATCCAGTTTTTCAAAATACGAGAGAATTTCTGAGCACTGGGTTGTGAACTCCTGAAGTTCACTATCATTGATACCGACGTCAGCAAGACGTGCAATTTTCCTGACGTCATCAGCATTAACCATTGGTTCTTATTCACTCCTGATATTGTGTAGGTAATCTGAAACAGAGTTCTGATAACCGTTCTTCCTCGCAAGACGTTTTATCTCTTTCCAGATTCCTGTTCCGTACTGCATTGCTTTCTTATCGTAATACGCCGTCTCTTCGGGGAGATAACAGGCAGCTACCTCTCGAAGCGGGCGTTTTCTGATTCCATCCCTCACTTTCTCATGAGGCGGTATAGATGCTGCAGCGCATACGACGCGGATGTCAAGGTAGGGCATGGAAAGCCAGGTATCATGGTAGCCGGCGATGGTCTGGTCACGAAGTCCCTGGCGGGGAAGACCCGCAAAATCTGCTGCAAAGGTTTCGATCAGTTCTTCTGATGACCTTTCCAGGTATCGCGAGTATCCCCCGAAAACCTCATCGGCTCCCTGCCCGGTCAGAATTCTTTCATATCCAAGTTCCCGTGCCTTTTCAGCAACAAAGAAGAGGGTGGTTGCAATTGAGATATCAACCGGAGTCGGGTCCTGGATTAACCCCGAGACGATCACGAGAGCATCTTCGATCTCCGATGGAGTAACGACCCTGCATTCGAGAGAAAGATCCAACTCTCCCGCAACCTTTTGTGCTCTTCTCAGGTCATGAGAATCAGCAACCCCTACACAAAGACAGGGTCTGCCTGCGAGCGCTGCGACCAGGGCTGAATCAACACCCCCCGAGAGGGCGGTGATCCCTTCGGTGGCCCTGAGGCTGACAGCCTTGATGATAGCCTCCTGTAGGGATAATGCCGGCACACCCGGTTTGATAAGGACAGGTTCATATCCGCTGCACAGGCAGGTCCCTGCCGGGCAGTTCCCCGGTATGATGCCATACTGATCCCTGGCCCTGCATTCGTCCGATTCGATGAAAAACTCCCCACCAAACCGGGAGATCTCTTCCCCTCTCCGGGAGATTATTTCAGCAATCTCTGATCCGGACAGAACCTGTCCGTCAAGTTCTACCCATCCACGAATCCTCATCTGTCTTCTCAAGGTGGCAGATACAGGATATATAGTACCTTCGGGAGATGGTGCCGGGACTCCTTCCTCTTTACCTGGAGGGTTTCCTGTCTGATTCGGGTTGAATATCCGATGATTATGGTCTTATCCGGATGGATAATTAAATAGATGCAGGGAGAATAGGATAAGGCATGATCAGGCGGAGTTGTTGGATCAGCGCCGTTCAGATCACGGATGTCTGTATCCCTGCATGATGCGAGGGTACCAAAGCCTGGCCAAATGGGCCGGACTTAAGATCCGGTTTCGAAGGAATTCAAGGGTTCGAATCCCTTCCCTCGCATACTACCATTTATCCTGAGAAAAACTTCTCTGGTGCTGATGATTGGGTTTTCAGAAAAACTGAGTATCAGACATCACGATTCTAGAGATGTATCAAAGAATCATGAAGTAAAATCATACATGATCGTGCATCCCGATAATCACTGCGATGGATGCTTTGGATTAAGAGAGAATCAGAAAAAAAGTTAGTTCTTGTCAGCCATCTCGACATCTTCTGCCTTGATGGTCTTCCTTCCCGCATGGGAAGCGAGCTTATCTGCTTCTTTCGTCAGTTTTCCGATGTAGGCTTCTGCCTTTTTCACCAGGAGTTCTGCTGCATCGCTTCCCACACGCTCGGCACCGTTTGCCTTTGCGATCCTCACAACTGCTGCAATTGGTAAATCTGCCATACTCTTTCTGAAATTAATTATATATTAAAAGTTATAAAAAGATTGCGACATTCATCTGGTAAATTCTCATCTCTGATTTTTTAATTTACTGAATAAATCATGTTCTATCCTTGGTTGAGAAGAACGAATCATCTGCATTTTATGGTGATTTTGGAAAAAATATCGTCTTTTTAGCCAGTTTTATGGGAGCAGGTGTTCCGGTTCCGATTATCAGGGCGGGTCTTTTGGATTCTTTCTATTCTGATGAATTCGTGCATGGTGGCGGGTGAGTGAACCCTGCGCCACAATTCAGAGAAGGTGAGATGGCAATCCCATCCTGCATCTGACATCTTTTTAAATACTATTGAGTAGTCTTTTTGTTCATCGCTGATACACCCTTTCACAGCGTATTTCCTGTGATTTCATGGTCATGAAGGGCGTTCAGTAGAAAAAATCGCTTACAAAGAGAAATCTGCCGCAATCAACAGGAGGAATTATGCCGGCGTTTGTAATTGAGGAATCATCAGCTGATGAATCAGTCGGGTTCAGACATCAGGATCACCATGTCCGCCCTGCATCTTCACGAACCCGAAAGGTGGGAACTGAACAGGTCGTGGAGTTTGTCATCGGCGATGAGTTGTTTGCCATTGACCTTTTTGACACCCGCGAGGTGATTACCACTCCGGACGTTACACTTCTCCCGAATGCTCCGTCTTATGTAACCGGGATGATAGATCTGAGGGGAGTTATCACCACAATCATCGATCTTAAAGTCATGATGAATATACACCGCGAGTCATCCGGAAAAAAACAGTCCCGTATTATCGTTCTGGACAAGACCGTCAGTGAGAAGATGATTGGGGTTCTTGTTGATGATGTCACCTCGGTATCAACCTATTCGAAAGAGGATATTGATCAGGATGCACATTCTTCAGGAGAGAGTCATCGGGATATTCTTGGCGTTATCAGAAAGCACCGGAAAGAAGCCGGGGGAAAGGATAAGAACGCTCTGATTCTGCTGCTTGATATCAGGAAGATGATCCAGCGGGTCGAGAAGGATTTGTGAGAATATCTCCGTCCTTCTCATGATCTAGGATGGATATTTCCTACTCCTTGCGATGATCGATCAGAAATTTCAAGGCGCCGGTCTGATCACCTGAAATTTTTTTCAGACATATCTTTTGTATCTCATGAGATCTGCCTGGTATCTCTGACCGGTGTTCAAACCCTGCAGCAGATCGGTATTCATCGATGATTTCATCAGTATTGGAAACAAATCCGATTTGTCTCATAGTACCGGAAGTTCCGGGGTATTCTGTTGATACCCCTGAAAACCGGGGAATATACTCATCATCCCTGTTATTCATTCCCGGTGACACTGCCGCAGGAATGGAAAGGGACCGTAAGAATTCCTGGTTTTCGGTACACAACCAATGATCATACGCATTTGAGGGGAAAAGAGGAACATATGACTGACAAGATGGTTCAGGAGATCATTGAACGGGTTAAGGCTGACAAGGTGGAGTTTATCAGACTCCAGTTTACTGATATTCTGGGGATTCCCAAAAATGTCGCGATTCCTGTTGTACAACTGGAAAAAGCCCTGACTGATGGCATATGGTTTGATGGTTCATCCATTGAAGGCTTTACCCGGATTGATGAATCTGATATGATTCTCAAACCCGATATCAGCACCTATTCAATTTTGCCATGGAGACCGGCTGATAAACGAGTTGCCAGGTTCATTTGCGATGTCTACACGTATGGAAACAAGCCCTTTGACGGGGATCCCAGGTATGTCCTGCGAAAAAATCTTGAAGAAGCGGCAAAATTAGGTTTTTCGTTTAACACAGGTCCTGAACTTGAGTTCTTTGTATTCAGGCGTAATGAGGATGGAGAACCAACCACTGAATTTGTTGATCATGGGGGGTATTTTGACCTGGCCCCTTCAGACCGGGCAGAGGATCTCAGACGAGAAATCATGATCGCTCTGACCGGGATGGGATTCGAAATCGAAGCATCGCACCACGAGGTTGCCGATTCTCAGCATGAGATTGATTTCAAGTACGGTGATGCCCTCTCTGTGGCAGATAAGGTGATTACCTTCAAATTTGCAGCAAAAACCCTGGCACTTTCAGACAACCTTCATATCACCTTTATGGCAAAACCCATCTCACGGATAGCAGGGACCGGCATGCACACCCATGGCTCACTCAGCCGGGATGGAAAAAATGCCTTCTTTGATCAGGAAGCAGAAAGACAACTCTCTGATATTGCAATCTACTACATCGGGGGGCTGATGAAGCATGCCAAGGCCATAACCCGGATTGGGAATCCCACCATTAACTCATATAAGCGCCTGGTCCCCGGATATGAGGCCCCGGTTTATATTACCTGGAGTGCCGCCAACCGGACAGCCATGATCCGGGTTCCTGCTGCCAGAGGAAACAGTACCCGTGCAGAACTTCGCAGTCCTGACCCGACATGCAATCCATATCTTCTTTTTGCTGCCATGATTGCGGCAGGACTTGACGGGATCAGGAATAAGATCACACCTCCCCCACCGACAGACACGAACGTCTATCACCTCTCACCAGAAGAGCGGCAAAAGCGTGGAATTGATATCCTTCCCGGCTCCCTGAAAGAAGCAAACGATGAACTCCTTAAGGACCAGGTTATTTGTGAGGCTCTTGGCAGGCATGTGGTTGAGTACCTGACTCATATAGCTGAAGCCGAAACCGCTGATTATAATCTTACGGTTCATCAGTGGGAGATCGACCGGTACCTGAACAACTACTAACTTTTTTTCTCCCAACTGAAGTCCCGGGCGTGAAAACCCTGAACTGATTCAATTCGTCAGATTCAGGAAAAAAGGGATGATTTGTTATTCGGCTTATTCCATGCCACCCATACCGCCCATATTATCCATTCCTCCTGGAGGTGTGGGGGCATTGGTTTTTGTAGATGCAATCACGTCATCGATCCGAAGGATCATACCTGCTGCTTCGGCTGCACTTGCAAGAGCCTGGGTCTTGACCCGGAGAGGTTCGATGACCCCGTGTTTATACATGTCAATAATATCTCCGGTAAAAACATTCAGGCCGTAATTCTTCTGCCCTTTTTCATGAGCTGCCCGGAGTTCGACAAGTTTATCAATGGGATCAAGGCCGCCATTTTCTGCTAGGGTGCGTGGAATAATTTCCAGTGAAGATGCAAATGCTTCAATCGCCAGTTGAGCCCTTCCTCCCACTGAAGCAGCATACTCCCTGAGCCTGAGCGATATCTCAATCTCGGGTGATCCGCCACCTGCAACGATCTTCTTGTCTTCGAGGACCACAGAGACAACCCTGACTGCATCGTCGACCGCCCGACCAAGAGCATCGACCACATGTTCAGTGCTACCCCGCAGGATAAGCGTGACAGACTTAGGATTCCTGCATTCCTCAACAAAGATCATCTCATCTCCTGATATGGTCCGCTCCTCTACAAGGCCGGCATATCCCAGTTCCTTCGATGAGATCTCATCAATACTTGAGACGACAACTCCTCCGGTTGCACGGGCCAGTTTGTCCATGTCACTATTCTTAACCCGCCTGACTGCCAGAATGCCTGCCTTGGCAAGGTAGTGCTGAGCGATATCATCGATTGCTTTCTGCGATATTACAACAGTTGCCCCGCTCCTGATGATCGTATCAGCAATTGCCTTGATCATCCGTTCTTCCTCATTAACAAATGCCTGCAGCTGCCCGGGTGAGGTGATGGTGATCTGGGCGTCAACTTCCGTCTTGGTGAACTCAACAGGAACATTCAGAAGAAGAACCTTCGCCTTTGTTACCTTCTTTGGCATCTCCGGGTGAACACGTTCCTTGTCAATGACAACTCCCATGATGATCTCGGAATCCTCGATGGAACCACCGGCCTTCTTTTCTATCTTGATATTATCAGGATCGACGGTTCCATCAGAGTCAGCCACCATGGAAACGGCTTTCGCTATGAGATCACTGAGGGAATGCCTGCATATCTCTGCTCCTTTTCCGGTCATCGCCGTCTCTGCAAGTCGTTTCAAGAGAACGGTGTCCTTTGGTCTGATGGTGATGGCCATATTCTCAAGAATATCAGTGGATCGCTCTGCTGCCATCCGGTACCCGTGGACGATTACCGTCGGGTGAACACCCTGTTCAAGCATCGATTCTGCCTTTTTAAGGAGTTCTCCAGCGATAACGACAGCGGTAGTGGTTCCGTCACCAACTTCCTGGTCCTGAGTTTTGGCTATCTCGACCATCATCTTTGCTGCCGGATGTTCGATGTCCATCTCTTTCAGAATGGTCGCCCCGTCGTTTGTGACGACGACATCACCAAGCGAATCAACGAGCATCTTATCCATTCCTTTCGGGCCGAGAGTGGTTCTGACTGCACTTGCAACTGCTTTTGCGGCATTGATATTCATACTCTGTGCGTCACGACCTCGATTTCTCTTGGTACCCTGAGCGAGAATATAGACTGGTTGTCCCCCAAGTTGTGTTGACATGGATCATCACCTCAATATGTGAGAAGGTTGATTAGAAATTCTATAAATTTGTTATGGTTTCTCCGGATCAGAATCTGTAAGAAACCCTGACTCGTATCACCTTTCATTTCAGATATATGCTTGATACGGAGGGTGTTCAGGTGCTTTTGAGATCCAGAATGCAAAAAGAATGGCCATGATCCCGGATTATATGAGAGAAGAATGAAGAGGAAGAGCAGGTAATCCCTGCTTTAAAAAGTCATATCAATGCCTGAGTATCGGAATCTGTCCGGGTTCACCGGGATTTAAATATTGAGATTCCTGTATATGATGCATCGGAACCGAGGATTTCACTGATCCGCATCAGCTGATTATACTTCTCAACCCTCTCTCCCCTGCATGGTGCGCCTGTTTTGATCTGCCCGCATGAAAGTGCGACCGTGAGATCAGCGATAAAGGTATCAACCGTCTCTCCACTCCGGTGTGATACCATGGCTCCCCATCCGGCTTTTTTTGCCATACTGATTGCTTCTTTGGTCTCGGTCACGGTTCCAATCTGGTTCAATTTAATAAGCACCGCGTTTGCAGAATGTTCCCTGATACCACGTTCAATCCGTTCGGTGTTGGTAACAAAGAGATCATCACCCACGATCTGGATTTTGCTTCCGATCTTTTTCGTCATCTCTGCCCATCCTTCCCAGTCATCCTCAGCAAGACCGTCTTCGATGGAGATGATCGGGTATGTACTGATCATCTCCTTGTAGTAATCTGCCATTTCTCCTGAGGAGAGTTCTTTTTTCTCTGTTCTCAGGATATATTTTCCGTTTTCATAAAAGCCACTGGATGCAGGGTCAAGGACAAGGGAGATCTCCTTTCCGGGTGTATACCCTGCCTGGGAGATGGCTTCCACGATAAGAGATGCCGGTTCCAGGTTTGAAGGAACCTGCGGTGCAAATCCTCCTTCATCGCCGACTCCGGTGGAAAGGCCTTTCTTTTTGAGAACTGCCTTGAGAGCATGATATACCTCGCTTCCCCACCGTACTGCTTCAGGGAAATCCGGTGCACCAACCGGGGCAATCATATACTCCTGAAAGTCAGATGCCTGCCAGTTGGCATGTGCTCCACCGTTCATGATGTTCATGCACGGCACGGGGAGTGTATATGGACCGGGATTGAGATACTGAAAGAGTGGAATATTCCCCGATGCCGCAGCCGCACGGGCTGCTGCCATGGACACCGTGAGAATCGCGTTTGCTCCGATTTTCGCCTTATTCTTGGTCCCATCAAGGCTGTTCATCCGGGTGTCTAACCCAGCCTGGTCTGCTGCATCCATTCCGATAAGAGCAGGGGCAATTTCTGAGGATACAGAGGAGACTGCCCCCATCACTCCCTTTCCGGTATACCTCTTTCCCCCGTCCCGACGTTCTACTGCTTCATGGATGCCGGTTGATGCACCAGAGGGACAGGCAGCCCTTCCGATAGTGCCGTCCTTGAGGATGATGTCAACTTCCACGGTCGGATTTCCCCGGGAGTCAAGGATCTCGCGGGATTTGATCTGAGTAATGGTTGTATCCACTGAGGTTCACCAGATCCGTATTGGCGGGAGGAACATATCTAATGGGATGGTCTGAACGGATTGCTTTCGGCAGGATCTGGCGTGAATTGTTCATGGGTCTCCGGGTAAGAGGGAGTGGTCATATAAATGCCACAATCTCTTTCCGGTATACTGGAGATGGTTCGCACAGAAGATCTGCTCACCAGGAGGGGAGATGAGATTGTTATTTCCTTTTTGTAAAGAGAGAAAAAGGTCGTTTAAAATACGAGATTGGATACATATCCTTTTCTATCGGAAAGATACCTTCGGAAACGCTCCTGACATCTTCAATCGTGAAAAAGGCATTAGGATTAAAGTCACGGATCAGGGGGATCAGATGGGAAACCTTAGATCTTCTGACCACCATAAAGATGATGGTCACTTCGCCGCTCGCTCCCATGGCTGATATGGTTGTAACTCCGTATCCATACTGCCTGAGACGGGAGATAAAGGAGTCTGCAGGAATCGCTGTGATTAGCCTGATAATTGAGAGCCCAAGTTTCATTCGCTCTTCTATTTCCATGCCGATAAACGTCCCGGTTGCGAATCCCCCCCCGTATGCAATATAACAGATAGGATTTGTGATATTCCCGATCACCTGTCCTATGGCTACAAGCCAGATGATCACCTCAAAAAAACCGAAAATTGGTGCAATATATTTAAATCCCCTCGATATCAGGATATATCTGATCGTTCCGATGGATACATCACAGATTCGTGCACAGAAAATCATAAGCGGAACGATAACGAACGCAAAGATATCTGATGAGAAAAAAGCAGCATCAATCATGGTGATCCAGGTACTCTATACGTTGCTTCTGATACTAATGAATGCCCGTATGCACCATCATCCCGGTATCCCGGCACTGGCCCGGTTAAACCGTTCTGGTTCTGACAGAAAAGACCCCCGGTTATTATTCGGTATCTGGAAGAAATATCGGTTTACTCAGGTTACCGATCTATCCGGCAGTTGGACTCACTTTTCAGATTAGGTTTTTCAGCCGGTATTTCTCAAAAAAACAGGTATAGTGGCTTTCATCAGTTGTTACTGCTCCACTCAGGCCGGTCCTCCTTTCTCAGACTCCTTTTACATTGATACAGAGATGCCGGTTTTTCGTGCTCAGACCTGATTTGAGAGGATAAAGCCGGGAATATGAAGAAATCAGACCTGCCCGGCCGTATCTGATAGATCCGGAAATGACCCACCTTCTGCAACAGGTGGATGGGCCGGATGGTTTTTCCATTGAGATGTGGCTTTTTCTTGCGGATAGGTAATCAGAATCTCTGCAGAATCTCTGAGAAAATCAATCTCCATGATCTCAATGCCGGTAATGGGCAGACCTGTCCGCTCTCTCAGATCTTCAATCAGATCGTCATATCGATCAACCCGGACGAGTTCTATCTTTTCATAATGCACGAGTTTTCTCTCGTTATACTGAAAGCCCCATTTCTGCTCAAGGATCCACAGAACAATGATGATCATACCATCGGAGAGGGCGAGTTTTCCATATTGTCCACTGGTAAACAGGATGGAATTCATTATAGGGAGTGCTACCATCACAAAAAGGTAGGTCATCTCACGTATTGGGACGGTATCTGTCCGGTACCTGAGCACTGAGAAGAGTGCGAATAAACCGAATCCAACTCCGATGGATAACTCAACCGAAGTAAACAGTCCCATAACCAGGTAGATAACCGTGGAAAACGCCATGAAGGTGAAGATATAATCCCGGGTCCTTCGCTGCGGGTAATAGATCCCCCGGGTTATGATAAGGGAGGCAACCAGATTGATTACCATTCCTCCCACAAAGAGCACCTGTTCGTCTACCATCGGACAGGGCCTCCATGCATCATTTTATGTAAAAATCTGAGGGTCATTCTGAAGCTATTATTCTTGATAAAATCCCCGTACAATAGCGAGATGCCTATGCAGTATTTAGAAAATCCTTTTGGCCTTATCCGCATGTCACTGAGGTACTTATATGCATATGAGCCGGTCTGCTCTCCCCCGCGTTTGAGCTCTATTATCACGATATCAGGAAGCATGATGTCAGTAGATCCCTGGTGATATTTCAAATTCAGATCCAGGGTGATTCGTTCGGGATAATGAGTTGAGACGAGCGTTATCCTCTGATATTCGTTGATCAGTACCGGTTTGTACCCGGTATAATCATAGGGAAGACAGGAGGAGAAAAATTCCTTCAGGTCTGATCCCAGCCGGGTGATGAGGTTTTCAGTTTGAAGGCGGTGTTTTATAGTTCTGCCGGTGTTCTGCTTCTCCTTCACTTCAAGAAATGTCAGGTCTGATCCGATGTATGATCGGGTTCTGACTTTAAACCTGGGTTTTCTTCCGTTATGATGATCAAGATAGAGGTTCAGGTCCGGTGAATCATAATATGTGGTGGAGTATCTCTGAACCCGGGTTCCATTGATCTCAAATATCCGGTATGAATCAGGAAGATGAGACATGAAGTCATATGCCTGCTCAGCGTTCAGGAGAAATTTTGCCTCCCTGCGGCTTTGCAGACTTGCATGTTCCATGTCCTGAATAGTTACTGGCTGGAATCGGGAAAGAATCTGTTCCAGGCCTTTTCCATGAATCCTGACACCGGTAGTATTCATGGTATCCATCTCTTCGTGTGATTGCAGATCATATCGGTCATCGATGCCGGTTTCCCGCCCTGGGAAATCCGGGTCAAAAACACTGGAATCCGTGTTTTTTCCCGATTGGCTGGAATGCACTGGTGATCCTGTCGGATCTGGTATCCTTCGTTGCCTGGAAAGGGTATCATATTGATGGTTTTCTCCTGTCATTATTGATGCTCCGCGTAAAAACGTGATTTTGACTGCGTGGTGGGCATTTTTCATTCTTCTTCCTGGCAATCAGTTCGTTAAGGTGTGATTTTCAGGAAGAGGGCTCGTGCGGTACATGAATGAGCAGGTGTATTGTTAAAGATTCACCAACTGTCTGGTTGGATGTCCTACTATGAAGGTGCATCCTGTATTGATATTGTCTGAATACGGGTTTTCTGCATATGCCAACCCTGATCTGCGGGTGACCGAATTTTCCACCATCTGGTTGTGCCATACAACCATCCCTATCTGGACAACTTATATTGCTCTTTGATAAGTTCAGTCATCCCGAGTGTCTAAGTATTGGATGAATATGATAATTCGCTCGCCACAAATCCTCGAATGTCGGAAATTGTGGCATATCTGTGTTATTTTTATGAAGAATATGATCACCTGCTTTGTGATGCCAGTTGGATTGCTGGTATTCACACTCATGCTTATCTCTCCGGTATGGGGTGAAAGTCTGACTGATGGTAAAAACGCGACTCCCGATTTCATAATCAGCCATGCTTCTGATGCTGATCCGGATTATGAGATTGTTTTCCCTGATGATACGATTAATGAACTGTATATTACACTCACTCCTGAATCATGGGAGGCGATGCAGAATGATATGGAGAACTCATATGGGGGGTTTGGTAACCGGACTTCGAACAGTCCTGAGGGTATGGAAAGACCGGAGGATTTTTTCTATAGAAATGCCTCGAATGATGCAGGATTGAAAAATCCTCCCGGGGGCCATGGATCCATAAGTCATGATGATCCGATCTACGTCCCGGCAACGATCTCATTTCAGGGAGAAATCTGGGATCATGTCGGCATCAGGTATAAAGGCCTTAACTCTCTCATGACTGCATGGAACCAGGGCATCGGGAAAATCAACATGAAACTTGATCTGGATCACTTCGAGGATGAGTATCCGGAGATAAAAAATCAGAAATTCTATGGATTCAAGGAATTAAATCTCCAGTCATCCATGGCAGACAAGACAGCCATCAGGGAGAAGATTACTCCTGAAGTATTCCGGGAGGCCGGAGTTCCTGCTCCGCAAACAGCCTTTTACCGTATATATATCGATCACGGAGATGGCTACGAATACTTTGGTCTCTATACACTTGCTGAAGGCATAGATGATACGATGATTGAGACCCAGTTTTCAAATGCAGACGGAAATCTCTACAAACCTGAAAATGAAGGGGCTACCTTTGCAGAAGGGAAACTGAACCTGACGGACTTTGAAAAGAAGAGTAATGAAGATAGCGAAGATTATTCTGATATTCAGGAATTGTATGACATTCTTCACTCTGAATCACGTAACTCCACTCCGGAGACATGGCGCTCGGATCTTGAATCTGTCTTGGATGTGAATGAGTTTGTGACCTGGCTTGCAACCAACACTCTGATCGGGAACTTTGATACCTATGGAGGGAATGCCCGGAATTACTACCTGTACCATAACCCGGACAACGGAACATTCAGCTGGATTCCCTGGGATAATAATTATGCATTCATGCAGGGAATGCCCGGTGGCGGTCCCGGTGGCATGAATCAGGCTGATCGGACAGGAAACCCTCCTCCCGGATGGTTGAATCAGACGATGGGAGAACTTTCACCCGATCATGATCCGTTGGTCAGCATGTCATCAGGTCCTGTCCGTGAATCTGATCCGGAATGGATGAACCAGTCGGGCAGATCTCTGAATCTGCCTCCCTCTGATCTCACGATTGCACACTCCGGGATCAACCCCGGGCAGAATTATTCTCCGGGAAGATCCGCAGGGATGTATGGAGACGAGGTTTTTGGAGGAATGGGGAGTTCTGTCTCTTTCAGTATGGAGAATGTTACCGATCAATGGCCGCTGATCCGATATCTGATGGATGATCCGGTGTATCATGAAAGGTACGTGAATATTCTTCTGAACCTGACCGCTGGTGCTTTTGATCCTGATACTCTTGCACAGAAGATAGATTTGTATCATGATCTCGTAGAGTCCTCGGTCATTGGTCCGGATGGAGAACGGGAAGGATATACCTATCTCACGGATGAATCAGATTTTGATACAGCCTGTGAGGAGATGAAAGCACATATCAGGTCCCAGTATGAAAAAGCAATGGAATACCTGCGATCAGAAGGGCTTGCCTGACTTCCCCCTCCTTCCTCAGGGGTCCGATCACCGGTCTTTCACACCCTTCATGTATCCGGTTGGTCTCAGATGAGTTCTGTATATTGGTGTAATCGCATCATTCCCCAGTACCGCCTGGATTCTGTAGAAAAATGCATGCCGGCGCACCCGTCATGTCAACCAATTATCCCCTGTTACCTAATGAATTAAGGGAAAAAATTTTTCACAATGATTGCATTGCAAATATTTATGGTTTAATCTGTCTATGAGTGCTTGGTTTTTTATCCACACGAATGAACAATGATATGGGAATCCCTGATAGATCCTACGTCCTGATTGGTTATGGTACATGGTACAATCGCCGATTCTGCCTTGCCTATCACTACACTCTATGTAGATGATGAACCCGATTATCTGGTATTAGGCAAAATTTTCCTTGAGCGTACTGGGGATTTTTCAGTCATAACAATGACTTCAGCCCAGGAGGCCCTGAATTCTCATGAAACTCCCATGTTTGATGTTATTATATCAGACTATAAGATGCCGGGGATGGATGGGATTACCTTTCTCAAAGAAATCCGGGAGCAATACGGTGATATTCCGTTCATTCTCTTTACCGGGAGGGGGAACGAGGAAGTAGTCATCGAAGCGATTAACAACGGAGCGGATTATTACATTCAGAAAGAAGGGGATCCCTGGGCCCTCTTTGTCGGATTGTCAGAAAAAATCCGGGAAACCGTTCAACGAAAAAGAAGTACCCCTGTTTCTCCTGATTTTGAGAAACACCTGTTTGATCTGATCGATTTTATCCCTGATGCTACCTTTGCAGTCGATACGGCTGGTGAGGTGATCGCCTGGAACCTGGCTATCGAGGAGATGACCGGTGTTTCTTTCAGGGATATGGTGGGAAAAGGAAATTCAGAATATTCAATTCCCTTTTATGGATTTCGTCGTCCCCTTCTTATTGACCTGATTGACGAACCGGTTCAGACTATCAGCCGGCATTACTCGAACGTTCGCCGCGTTGGCAACTCTCTCATTGCTGAGACGGATCTTCCCAACCCCAGGGGAAGAAGAATTTCGGCCCTGGTCAAGGTTTGCCGCCATTACAACTCTGAAGGAGAAGCGATCGGTGCTATTGAGTTGATCCAGGATATTACCCGCCTGAAAAAGACAGAATCCGACCTTCAAAGGAGCGAGGAGAGGCTGCGTGAACTCGAGGAGACCTCTCTGGAACGAATTTACCATCTAAACCATATCAGGCAGAAACTTTCCGCTGCCATGGAAATGGCGAATCTTGTAAATTGGGAGTATGATATCATCAGGGATGAGTTCATTTTTGATGATCGTTTTTACTCAT
>CAZXRT010000002.1:0-27023 GCA_964642535.1 uncultured Methanospirillum sp. | reverse complement strand
AACTGGAACGGTGACACTCAGACAGCATTCCACAGCTTTGAAGTAACTGACAAGGATATTCCTCGTGATGTGGGCTTCAACACAACGGGTATGAAGTACAGCGGAGCTCATCCGCTCACCGTTCAGTTCCAGGATCAGACCCCGGCACAGTCAAATGTCATCGAATGGTACTGGGACTTTGGTGACCGGACCAATGCCTTCTTCACAACACCAACAGCCCCGACTCATACGTACACAATCCCCGGAGAGTATACCGTCACCCTGACTGTGCGCAATGATATGGGTGTGAACGAAAAGATCCGGGTTGCCTACGTTGTTGTAGTATGAGAATATCGCCATCCTGACCCTTGGTCAGGAACACAATTTCTTTTATTGTCTGATTTTCGCACAAAAGAAAAGAGCGTTTTCAGTTTTTCTCCTGCCGGCTTTTTCCTGCATTCTGTTTTGATGATGCATTATTATCTGTCACTCATATTCTGATCAGATGCTATTTCATCGATATTTCCATACCTATATATGTAATGAAAAATATAACCCTGATTAGTTCCTCTTGCGAGTTGCATCCATCAGAGGTATGCGTCACGGGGATTAAGCATCATTCATGAATGATTTACAGGGGAAGTGTGAAGTCATGGCATACAAAACTGCATATCCGGTCATTACAGGGCTGCTGATTCTGGCTCTCCTGGTTACCGGAAGTATGGCTGAACCGCAACAAGGGGTAATCTCAATCGTCTCCAATCCAAGCGGAGCCGAGATTTACCTTACGAACACCTCGGTAACACCTGACAATCTGACAGTGTCAGATACGGAAGGTCTTACACCACGGGAGTTTTTTGTTCAGCCGGGAACGTACCGCCTGTTTCTCAAAAAGTACGGCTATATCACCTGGTGGAATCAGTCGTTCCCTATAGGGGCAGGGGAGGTCAGGAGTTTTAACGTAACTCTGACCCCGAATAATCCGGTGTATGGTGCCATTCACCTCGACACTGAACCTTCTGATGCCGATCTTACGCTGCACCGGGAAATTCCGGGTGTGACAAGCCTGATTTATAGTAAGACTCCCGCATCAGTAGAGTCCCTCCCTCCGGGAACGTACATCTACAATATTACCCGTACCGGATATTATCCAAAGAACGGTACCACGAATGTAACTGAAGGAGAAGTAACAGAACTTCGTCTTACCCTGGATCCAATCCCGGAAACAGCCCCGGTTACCTTCAAGAGCGAGCCGACCAGTGCTGATGTATTTATCTGGAAGATTGGCGGCTTGAGTGAAGAAGAACAGGCCACGGCCGTGATGACCGTTGAGAAGGCCCTGAAAGGCTTTTCAGGTTCCAGCGAGGAAGCAGTCCAGAGCGTGGAGTCGGCTGTGTCGGCTGATACCATGCTCCCTGATGACATGAAGTTTACCCGTGGAGCAATCGGCAACACGACAACCAAGCAGCAGCTCTATGCCGGAACATACCTGTACGCCTTCTTCAAGGACCGGTACTATCCGAAGGTTGGTATTCACCAGGTTGAAGCGACCGTTCCCAGTACGGTTGAGGTACAGCTGATACCCTTTACCAACTTCGTGCAGGTCTACTTCGAGACGAGTGTCGACGAAGATGATCATACTGACTTAGGTATTCCGGCAGGGGCCCGGGTTACCTATGACGGCATTGTTCAGGAGAACCGGACGCCCTGCTGGATCAGTCTGCCGTCACAAAAGATTGTGAACGTCACTTTTGACCGGATGCCGATGAACACCCCGGCGACGATTACGGTTGACACCACACTCTTTGTAGGCCGGCCTTCGAAGTGGGGAAAGATCATCCAACTGGATCTTGCAACCTACTTCGTCACTGCAACCGCTGATGCGAATTCAACAATAACAACTGAAGGAGCCCTGGTATCTCCTGGTGAAACCAAGATCTTCCCGGTTCCGGCAGGAGGCACCCGTGAGTTTACTCTCTCCGGAGTCCACCCGGCATACCTTGTTCACAACCTTACCGTTGACCGGACTGCAGAAGGAGAGGAGATATTCAACATCACCTATGATCTTGACTCCATCATGTATCCCCATGAGAAGACCCTTGGGAATGCAACCATCTCCCTCAGTTCCATGATCAAGCAGGTTGCTGTCAACGCGACCGCAGGAAAGGGTGGGACAGTAAATGATGCAGGCATCAGGTTCTATGACTATGGATCTGACAGTGTTCCCTACACCTTTACCCCTGATGGCGAATACCAGGTAAAGCAACTCTGGAAAGACGGAGTGGCAGTGCCCTTTGCAACTCCCTATTACATTCAGGGTGCAGAGATGACCACCAATCATACCCTGTACTGCACTTTCCGTCCGACAAAGGTGTGGGTCAGTGTGAATAGTACTCCGGGTGGTCACCTGGAACCATCTGCCCCCTATTCGGTTGACTATGATGGATGTACCCAGGATACGATTACAGTTCCCGACGACGGGTATTATCTCAAGAGCCTCACACCGATCCACGAAGACGGTGATGAGTATATGTCTTCCGAAGGATTCACGACCACGTACAAAGAGTGTAATCTGAAGACGAATCTGACATGGAATGCCGTCTTTGATACGCAGTGGTTCAATGTCTCCTCATGGGCGACCGAAGGAGGGATGATTACCCCCTCCGGGAACTCGACCGCTTTGTATGGAGAGACGAAGAACTTCACCTCACAGGCATTTGCCGGATACCAGCTCGCTGACATCACGGATAACGGGGTATCAAAAGGAGCGGTCAGCCCGTATACCATCACCGTGACCGGTGACCACGAGATCGTTGCACATTTTCAGACTGACGTCCTGACCATAACAGCAGTTGCCGGTCAGGGCGGCATGATTGAACCAAATGGTTCAGTCAACGTTACCTTCGGCAACACACAGTGCTTTAACATCACGGCAGATCCGACCTACTTCATATCATCTGTCGAGGTGGATGGAACCGATCTTGGCAACAAGACCAGTCCTTTTGAGTACTGTTTTACCAATGTGACCAAGGATCATACCATCAATGCATCCTTCCAGAAGCATGAGTATGTCATCACTCCGTCAGCTGGAAACGGGGGAGCGATTGATCCGGCAACTCCCCAGACAGTCACAACCGGTGGATCAGCCAGTTTTGTTATTACGGCTGACGCCTGTCATACCATCGGCGATGTCCTGATTGACGGAGTCGGAATCGGTCCACAGGTCAGTCCGTATACGTATTCCTTCACAAATGTAACGGCAGATCATACGATCCATGCTGATTTCCAGGTTAAGATCTATAACATCCTCGTGAACCAGTCGGAAGGAGGAAACATTACCCCTGCAGGTACCGATGATATTGTCCAGGTGAACTGCGGAGCCAACCAGACCTTCACGATGACACCTGACACGGGCAACGCCCTGTATGATCTCATTGTGGACAACACCTCTGTCGGCCCGGTCAACCCGTACACCTTCACGAATGTCATCTCTGATCACACGATTGAACCGGTCTTCGTCCTTCCGCCTGAGCCTGATTTTGAGGCTGACCGGGTGCGGGTACCGCCACTCTATCCGGTGCATTTCCGTGATCTCACCCGGAACAATCCGACTGACTGGCTGTGGGACTTTGGTGACGGAGGATACAGCCAGGAGCGTGAACCGACCTACTATTATCCGACGGTCGGAAATTACACCGTCAACCTGACAGCGTACAATGTCGCAGCTCCGGGCGGGGTGACGGTAACAAAGACGAACTACATCACCGTTACAAATGAGCCAATCGCCTGTATGTGTGCCGAGCCGCTTGGCGGGACTGTACCACCGGGAATGACGATCAATTTCACCGACTGTTCACTGAATACTGATGGTGTATCCTGGGGCTGGGTCTTTGGAGATGGTGAGGCAGGTTCCCTGCACAAGAATGTCACTCATACCTACACAGCACCGGGTACCTACCAGGTGACTCATCAGGTTGACAAGCCGTTCATTGCCAAGGACTATGCATACGAGACGATCACCATCCTCCAAGAACCCCTGGCTGATTTCTCTGCTCACCCGGTTTCCGGAAAAGCACCGTTCAAAGTGGAGTTTGAGGACAAATCACAAGGATTCCCGACTCAGTGGTTCTGGAACTTTGGTGACAATATCGTCTCAAATGACCAGAATCCGGTCCACGTATATGCCGTGCCGGGTAACTATACCGTGGGTCTGAAGGTTTTCAGCGATGAGGGAACCTCAGAAGAGATAAAAGAGGGCTATATAAAGGTCCTCTGAACTCATTCTCACTTCTCTTCCAGTTCTTTTTTCAGCGTTGCAATTCTGTCACGAAGCTGAATTGCTTCTTCAAAGTTAAGCCGTTGTGCAGCAGTTTTCATCTCGGTTTCCAGGTTGATGATCAGGGCAGGTATTGAGGATTTTGGAACCTTTTTGCCTTTTTTAAGTTCAACTTCCTGCTCACGCACCGGTTTTCTGATAGACTGCGGGATAATTTTGTGTTCTGTGTTATATGCGATCTGCAGACTGCGTCTTCTGGCTGTTTCATCGATTGCCGTCCGCATGGACTGAGTTATGGTATCTGCATACAACACCACATGTGCCTGGGCATTCCTCGCTGCCCTGCCGATGATCTGGATAAGGCTGCGGGCATCGCGTAAAAATCCTTCCTTGTCAGCATCAAGAATACCGATAAACCCGACTTCAGGAATATCCAGTCCTTCCCTGAGGAGGTTGATACCGACCAGCACGTCAAAGGTCCCAAGCCGCAGTTCCCTGATGATCTCGGTTCTCTCAAGGGTATCGATGTCAGAATGAAGATACCGGGTCCTGACTCCCTTCGTCTCCAGGTATTCGGTCAGTTCTTCTGCCAGCCTTTTTGTCAGAGTCGTGAGGAGAACCCGGTCTCCCTTCTCAATGGTCCTCGCAATCTCGGATCGCACATCTTCCATCTGTCCTTCAATAGGCCTGATCTCCACAACCGGGTCAACAAGGCCGGTTGGCCTGATGATCTGTTCAACGATCTGTGCGGAGTGCTCTCGCTCATAGTCTGCAGGTGTGGCAGATACATAGATCACGTGCCGGAGGTACTGCTCAAACTCGCTGAACCTGAGCGGCCGGTTATCAAATGCAGAAGGAAGCCGGAACCCGTATTCGACGAGAGGGACTTTTCTTGACCGGTCTCCATTGAACATGGCTCTGACCTGCGGGATGGTCTGATGGCTCTCATCGATAAAGATGAGAAAATCATGAGGGAAGTAATCAAGGAGGCAGTATGGCTTTTCTCCCGGTTTTCTCCCGTCAAAGTGGCGTGAATAGTTTTCAATCCCTTTGCAGGAACCCGTCTCCTGTATCATCTCGATATCATACCGGGTCCGCTGCGCCAGCCGGTGTGACTCCAGCATCCCCAGGTTCGGGAGCCTGCTCTCCATCTCTTCCCTGATTGACAGTACTGCCGCTTCTTTCTGATCCTCGGGGATGACGTAATGGCTGGCAGGATACACATAGATATGTCTGAGTTTTTCAACCTGGTTTCCGGTTATCCGGTTGATCTCGCTAATTCTGTCGATCTCATCTCCGAAGAGTTCAATCCTGATGATATTGTTATAGTAACTCGGAACCAGGTCAATCGTATCCCCCTTGACCCTGAATCTACCGGGAATAAGTTCAATCTCATTCCTTTCATAGAGGTTGTCCACAAGACGGGAGATGATCTCTTTTCTGTCAATCTTCTGACCGATCCCGAGATCAAATCCCATGCTCTTATAGGTATCAGGCCTGCCGAGACCATAGATGCATGAGACGGATGCAACCACGATAACATCATTTCTCCCCAGCAGGGAGGCGGTGGCAGACAGGCGCATCATCTCGATCTTGGGATTGATCTGTGCATCCTTCTCAATATACTGGTCTTTTTTGGGGATGTATGATTCAGGCTGATAATAGTCGTAGTATGATACGAAATATTCCACCCTGTTATGAGGGAAAAACTCCCGAAATTCATGGTATAACTGGGCAGCAAGAGTTTTATTATGAGCCAGGACAAGGGTGGGAAGATTCAGTTCAGCAATAATGTTTGCCATCGTGAATGTCTTTCCCGACCCGGTCACGCCAAGAAGAGTCTGGGCCGCGAACCCCTTGTGATATCCATCAACGAGACCGCGGATAGCATCTGGCTGTGATCCACAGGGCTGATATTCTGAAACGAGCTCAAATCCGCTCATGATAATGCCTTTTTTCGTCTGATCTGACGCTGGTATGTGATGGCAAACCGGTGTGCTTCATCCCGGATCTCCTGGACGAGTAATGAAGCCGGACTCTTTTTGGAGATGGGAAGGGGCGATGCCCGGCCCTTCAGGTAGATCTCCTCTTCCCGTTTTGCGATAGAGATAAGAGGAATATTCAGGTTGAGATCTGCCAGCTGCCCGGCTGCTGCATGAAGCTGCCCGGGTCCTCCGTCAATGATGATCAGGTCAGGCAGGGGTTGCTCATCCCTGACAAGGCGTGAGTACCGCCGCCTGACAACCTCCCCGATCGACGAATAATCATCGATCCCTTCAACGGTTTTGATCCTGAAGCGTCGGTAATTTTTCTTATCCGGTTTTCCGTCCCTGAATGAGACCATCGACCCGACTGTTCCGGTCCCGGAGAGGTGTGAAATATCAAAACATTCAATCACCTCGGGAGGGCTGGAAAGCCTGAGCGCCTCACCCAGTTCAATCAGTCGTATTTTTCCTGAGAAGAATGATGCCTCGATATTTCTGCTGACAAGGTCAAGAAGGTGTTTTTTATCACCCTGCTTTGGAACCGTGATGGTAACCCGGCTGCCTCTGATACTTGAGAGATATTCCTGAACAGACGGATCAGGCAGGACGGGAAGGATCAGGTCATGGGGTGGCTGCGCTCCGGCATAGTACTGGATGATAAACTCCTCTAAAAAATCCTCTGTTTCCGGAAATACAAACTCCTCCTTGCTTGTGAGGGTTCCCCGCTCGATGGTAAAGAGGATGAGATATACGGTTTCGCCTGCCACCTGGAAATTGATAATATGCTCATTTGCCTGCTTCTGACGCTGTACATATTGCCGCTCTGATAACCGGTCTATTGCTGCGATCTGGTCTCTGATGACAAGAGCCTGCTCAAACATCTCTTCAGCAGCACACCGGTTCATCCCGGCTCTCAGTTCATCAGTCAGGTCCTGATTCCTCCCCTTCAGGAGGAGGTCGGCCTGATGAACCTGGTTTTGGTATTCCTGCTCTGAAATTTCCCCTTTGCAGGGTGCGAGGCAGGTTCCCATATGGGAACGCAGGCAGGCTCTTTTCGTCATCTTCCGGCAGGTTCTGAGATGGAAGGTATGTTTGATGAACGAGAGGATCTGGTCACGTTCAGCGGCAGAGACGAACGGGCCATACAAAGTCCCCTCTTTTTTGCCTCCCCGGTACCGGGCAATGCCGATCCTTGGAAACGGCTCATCGCTAATCTGGATGAAGGCATAGCTTTTGGCATCCTTGAGATCGATGTTGTACTTCGGCTGATGCTTTTTGATCAGAGTATTTTCAAGGATAAGGGCTTCAACTTCTGATCCGGTGATGATGAAATCGAGTGATACCGCTTCACTCACCATCAGGGAGGTCTTGGGGTTGTGGTCGGTCTTCTGAAAGTAACTGGATACTCTTTTTTTCAGGTTTTTTGCCTTTCCAATATAGATGATGATTCCGTCTGCATTCCTGAAAAGATAACAGCCAGGATCGCCAGGAAGGTCTGCAAGGTGTATCGGGTTTCGGCGTTCATCTCCACCAGTCCTGTTCAGGGATGTCTCTTTCCCTGGTTCGTATGTTTTCTCATCAAATCCTATGTTCATGGTCTGATCAGTGAGAAAAATGGCACATTGCGTGATGGTCTTTCATCTTTTATTTGTTCTTTCTTCTGCCGGTTTTAGTATTTCCTTTCTTTCGAGTCGCTCCTTCCTCGGGGGGAAGAATTTTTTTCAAAAACATACCCGTATAACTCTGTGGGTTTTCTGCGATCTCTTCGGGTGTGCCGGTGGCAATCACCTCTCCTCCCCCATCCCCTCCTTCAGGTCCGAGATCGATGATATGGTCAGCAGATTTGATAACATCCAGGTTGTGTTCGATCACAAGAACGGTATTTCCTTTCTCTACAAGTCCGTCCAGAACGGAGATGAGTTTCCTGACATCATGAAAATGAAGCCCGGTTGTTGGTTCGTCCAGGAGATACACGGTCTTTCCGGTTGCCCGCTTGGATAGTTCACGGGTCAGTTTGATCCGTTGTGCTTCTCCTCCTGAAAGAGTGGTAGCACTCTGTCCGAGTCTGATATACCCAAGACCGACATCCATCAGTGTCTTGAGTTTGTTCCTGATTTTGGGTATATTTTCAAAGATTTCGAATGCCTCTTCAACACTCATGGAAAGAGCATCGGCGATGGATTTCCCCTTGTATCTGACCTCAAGGGTCTCCTTGTTGTAGCGGGTTCCCTTACACTCTTCACACTCGATATAGACATCAGGCAGAAAATTCATCTCTATCTTGATCAGTCCGTCACCCTGGCAGGCTTCACATCTCCCGCCCTTCACATTGAATGAAAACCTGCCCGATTTGTATCCCCGAACCTTTGCTTCCTTCGTTTCTGCGTACAGCTGTCGTATCTCGTCAAAAACCTTGGTATACGTGGCAGGGTTGGACCGGGGTGTCCGGCCGATGGGAGACTGATCAATGACGATGACCTTGTCCACTTCATCATCAAAGACCAGTGCATCATGTGCTCCGGCTTCGGTACGCGAATTATACACCACCTTCTGGAGTGCAGGATACAATGTGTCATAGATAAGCGATGATTTACCTGACCCTGACACCCCGGTGACGAGGGTGAGCGTGCCCATCGGAATCTGCACAGAAATCCCTTTCAGGTTATTTGCCCGGCATCCTTTCAGGGTGATGTACCGATCTGATCTTCTGCGCTTTTCAGGAATCTCAATGTGCATCCTTCCTGACAGGTATGCACCGGTGAGAGACTCTGGATGTTTTTCGATCTCATCAGGCGTTCCCTCGGCAATCACCTGACCGCCATGAGTTCCGGCACCGGGTCCCATGTCTATCACCCAGTCTGCTGCACGGATGGTGTCCTCATCATGTTCAACCACGATGAGGGTATTTCCCAGATCGCGAAGGTGACGGAGGGTTTCAATGAGCCGGTTGTTGTCCCGCTGGTGCAGTCCGATGGAAGGCTCATCAAGGACATACAAAACACCCATCAGGTTTGCTCCGATCTGGGTAGCGAGTCTTATCCTTTGTGCTTCCCCGCCTGAAAGACTACCTGCGCTCCGGGAGAGGGTCAGGTATCCAAGCCCGACCTGCTGGAGGAAGAGCAGACGTGACTGAATCTCCCGAAGAACCTGTCTGGCGATCTCAGTCTCCTTTTCTGTCAACTGAATGGTTTCAAAGAACTGTATGCATGCACTGATGGACAGGTCAGAGACATCGACGATCGAATGTCCGGCGATCCTGACGGCAAGAACAGTATCTTTCAGACGCTTTCCGTGACAGACCTGACAGTCCGTGATCCGCATGAACTTTTCCAGTTCCCGCTTGCGATATTCTGATTCCGTCTGCTGATAGAGACGTTCTGCCTGGGGGAGGAGCCCTTCCCAGGTTCCCTTGTGTGACCAGGTGTCCTGTCCCTGACGGTAACTCATGCGAAATTGGATCTGTTCATCTGATCCGTACATAAGGATCTTATACTGATCGGGTGTCAGTTCCCGGATCGGGGTCTGGACGGTAAATCCGAAATGTTCGGCTACTGCACCGACCAGTTGGGAACGGTATCCGTCCAGAAAATTCCGGTATGTAGCAATGGCCCCTTCTGCGATTGACTTTTCCCGATCCGGGATGATGAGATCAGGATCGAAATCCATCCTGATTCCCAGCCCCTTGCATTCCGGACAGGCACCAAACGGGCTGTTGAATGAGAACATCCGGGGCTGGAGTTCCTCAAATGTCATACCACAGACTGGGCATGCCATCTTTGCAGAGTACAGATGGTCCACCCCGTCATCACCCACGGCAATGACAAGGCCGTCTGACCGGGAGACAGCCTGTTCACATGCCTCCACGATCCGCGAGTGATCTGACGAGTCAACCCTGTCGATGACAAGGTCGATGTTATGCATACGGTATCTTTCAAGGGTAATCTGGTCATCGGTCCGGTATATTTCCCCGTTCACCCTGACACGGGCAAATCCTTCCTTGTTCAGATCAGTAAAGAGCTGCTGATATGTCCCCTTCTTCTTTCTGATGATCGGGGCAAGAATGGTGATGGTTCCCGGGATCTCAGTCTCAATCTGTCCGGCTATCTTTTCCGGAGACTGGGAGATGATGGGAAGATTGTGATCAGGGCAGTATGCAATCCCGATTCGGGCAAAAAGAAGACGCAGGTAATCATAGATTTCCGTGACTGTCCCTACGGTGGATCTCGGATTTTTACTTGTTGATTTCTGTTCAATGGAGATTGCAGGGGATAATCCCTCAATACTATCCACGTCAGGTTTGTTCATCAGGCCCAGGAACTGACGGGCATACGAGGAGAGTGACTCAACATAGCGCCTCTGTCCCTCGGCATAGATCGTATCAAAGGCAAGCGTTGATTTTCCCGAACCGGAAAGACCGGTGATCACCACGAACTCATCTCTCGGAATGGTGAGAGTGACGTTTTTCAGGTTATGCTCCCTTGCACCCTTGATTAGCAGGTTCACTCCACCGGAGCGGTGATGAGAGGGTTCCCTGGTTTCCATCTCCCCGCTGTTAATATCCATCCCTCCTGAACTGATTGTGATCCGTCATTATTTTCAGAGATATAGGGAGTGACGGCTGATAATGTAAAAATCCGGCCATTTTATATTTCCTGGTTTCTGCCTACTATGGATTCTATACTGCAATTATACTTATTGCGCATGATTCATCATGAAAAATGGGGATAGCAGGATGGGAATTACTGATGCGTCTAAAAGCCCTGTACCCATGAAATCCGGCCCGGTCCTTGATCTGTTCCGTGTCAATATCCGGACTGAAGGGTCAGGATGATATCAACTCCGGACAATAGTACATACTGATACCAATAACCAGGTGGATGTAGTGGGAATTGATGATACGTTTCATAAAGGGTTAAAGGCGTACCGGGATGGCAACTATCCTGAAGCGGTTCAGCTGCTGAATAAAGCGGTTACCGAGAATGAAACAAACCACAAGGCCTGGAATGCCCTGGGTGTTACCTATTCCAGAATGGGCAGAATTGAGGAAGCTGTTTCATGTTATGAAAATGCTCTCAAGTATGACCCTGGCAACACCTCATATGAGCAGAACCGAGACCAGATCGTCAAAAAAGCATTTACCCAGCTTCCGGCCAACCCCCGGATTGAAGGTCTCGGACAGGTGAGTGTTCAATATCGAAGAATTATAATCCCGGGAATCCTTCTGGTTATTGTCGCCAGCATTGCGATTTTTGTTCTGTTCATCTCCCCTCCTCCCGGAATAAGCGGCCAGCCGGACGACGGTGCCCTCTCACCGGTTCCAACCGGAGATGCTACCCTGGTTCCTGTCGCAACCTCGGAAGTTGATGATTCGGGACCTGCCACTCAGAAAACCCCTGTTCCCACATCCACCCCGGAACCTGAATCGCCTGCTCCGTCCTCTTCATCATTGGAGATCATGGGAGATCTGACTGGAAAATACTTCAAAGGATTATCTGAACTCACTTTCACCGTCGGCATCCCCGAGAGCGGAACTCCCCAGTATCTTCCCCGGGTCAGTTATCTCTGGTCTGTGGGATCGCTTGACCCTGTCCTGGTTCTGCCATCCAACCCGGCATCAGGAACCATGAAACCCGGAGAAAGCCATCTTGTATCTCTGCAGATACCCCTGAACCTGCAACCCCGTGCAGGAGAGAAGTTCAGCCTGGAGATTCGTCCTCCGTCCGGAGAACCGGTGTTTTTCAGCACCACCCTTCCTGATATGTATAACGGAGGGACCATTACCAACCCTCTCTCTCCCACAGGATCCTCTTCCTCGTCAGACTCTTCAGACAACGCCAAAGCATCAGGATCAAACCTGATTCTGGATGGATCCATGAACGGGTTTTACTCTAGTGAACTCGAAGAACTCACCTTCACCCTGCGTGAAAAGACAACCGGGTCTCCCCAGGATCTGACCCGGATAGTGTATCTGTGGAATGTCGGGAGTGAAACTCCGGTAAAGATCTCCCGGATTCAACCTGCATCAGGAACCATCAATCCGGGTGAGCAGCAACTGGTAACTGTCAGCATACCTGAAGGAAAGCGTCCTCTTGCAGGCGAGTCATTTACCCTCCAGATACAACCTGATTCCGGTCCTGCTCTCGTAGTTCACAAGGCATTATCTTCTGCATACCAGGGCGGAGTGATCCCCTGATCTGATCTATACAGATTTCTAAATCTGCCTTTTTTTTAACAATAAGGTAATTTCACATTAAATCCGGTGAAACTTTGAAAAAAGGAAAGGGGAGGTTATCTTCTCTTTGTCCCCCCGAGGGATCCGAGAAGACCACGGACAAGCGATCTTCCAACCTGGGTTCCGACACTTCGGGCGACTGATACCGCAATATCTCCTACTATCTCCATGGGTTCGTCCTTTTTCTGCGTTCTTCTGCTCCTTGCAGATGTTTTCTGCGCTGGTTCCCGGGTGGATAGTGTTTGAGGCTCTGTCTCTTTCGTCTCCTCTGTTTCCCGCCGGGCACGCTCTGCGAGGATCTCGTATGCTGACTGGCGGTCGACCAGCGTGTCGTATTTTCCTGCATCAGGGGATTCTTTCATGATCTTCCCCCTCTCTTCGCCGGTAAGGGGAATCAGCCTGCTGGAGGGAGGGATAATAAAAGCCCTCTCAACCGGAGTCGGAGATCCCTGTGCATCCAGGACTGATACCAGCGCCTCCCCGATTCCCAATTCTGATATTGCTTTCTGTGTATCAAATGCAGGATTTTGTCTGAATGATCGTGCAGCTGCTTTTACCGCCTTCTCTTCGTTGGGCGTTGTTGCCCTCAAAGCATGTTGTACTTTGTTTCCGAGCTGGCCGAGAACATCCTCGGGAATATCAGACGGACTCTGTGTGATAAAGTATATGCCGACCCCTTTTGACCTGATCAGGCGGACGATCTGAACGATCTTCTCTTCCAGTGCCTTTGGAGCATCTTTGAAGAGCAGGTGTGCCTCATCAAAGAAAAAGACAAATTTCGGTTTTTCAAGATCTCCTGCTTCAGGCATTGTTTCATACAGCTCGGAGAGAAGCCAGAGCAGGAAGGTGGAATATAGTTTTGGCGATTGAATGAGTTTTTCAGCAGCAAAGAGGTTTATCAGTCCTTTTCCGTTTTCAGTCCGGATCATGTCGGTGATCACAAGCGCCGGCTCTCCAAAAAACTGTTCGGCACCCTGCTCCTCTAAAGCCAGAAGTGCACGCTGAATCGCTCCGGTCGAGGCAGTAGAAACATTGCCATAGGTGGTCCTGACATCAGCGGCATGTTCGGCTACATTGACGACCATGGCTCTGAGATCCTTCATATCAAGCAGGGCAAGGCCTGCATCATCCGCCACCCTGAAGATGATGGAAAGCACTCCTGCCTGAGTCTCGTTGAGGTTCAGAATTCTGCTGAGCAGGAGCGGTCCCATCTCAGATACCGTGGTTCTGACCGGGTGACCGTTCACCCCGAACAGATCCCTGAATACTACCGGATATCCTGAATAGGTAAAGTCCTGCAGGCCAAGTTTGGAAATCCGGTCTTCGATTTTCGGATTGCCCCCTCCTGCAAGAGCGATCCCTGACAGATCTCCCTTGATATCTGCAAGAAATGAGGGCACCCCCATTCTGCTGAGTCCTTCAACCAATACACGGAGTGTGACTGTTTTTCCCGTTCCTGTCGCTCCGGCGATCAGTCCGTGCCGGTTCATCATATCAGGAAGGATATGGATATCAGTCGCTCCCCTGGCAATGAGCATGGGATCAGACATAATTATTACCAATATCGGGAGAAGAGATGGATAAAGGGTTCTGTTGAAAATCCTGAAACCCGGGATCCCTGATCCCGGATATCAACTGTTATTTCTGTTGTGTTCCGGCAATTTTTCTGATCATCCGGTTTTTCTTTTCAATAGCCGCAGCTGCTGCACGGTCGACTTCTCCTTTCATCTCCTCAAAGTCACGTGCCTTTCTGTCAACGAGTTTCTTGAGCGGGGTGTATGCTGCCTCCCTGAACCGGGGCTGGAACTCTCCTCTCTGATTATTTCTGACCAGGACCGGTTCAGCTTTTCCTTCTTCAACACATCCAATCTCTGTGGCCCTGACTCCTGCGCCTGTAATGCATTTCCTTATGTCATCAATGGCATGATCGGGAGCTACGACGAGGAGTGCATCAAGCGAGACTCCGAGGGGATCGATCTCGAGTTCTTCAAGCAGGCCTCTGACGGACGGCTCGACAAGATCCAGGACCTTCTCTTCTTCAACTACGAACCGGCATCCTGCCGTCTCTGCCATTTCAAAAATATCTCCCCGCAGCCCCCCGTTTGTGACATCAGTCATGGCATGGATTTTTGGCAGTACATCACTTTTCAGGAGAACATCGGCAGCTTTGAGAAACTGCAGGTTGATCGTCTTCTCCACGATCTCCGGGTGTCCGTAATAGAGGGCGGTTGTTGCAATGGTTCCTCCCCCGGCCCCCTCCGTCATGAGAAGAACATCTCCGGGCTTTGCTTCTTTTCTCGCGGTGATATGGTCCGCAACCCCGACACACCCGACACACCCGGTCATTCTCTCACCGATCACCATGTCTCCGCCGATCCGAAGGGTGGATCCTGAGACAAGAGGGACATGCATAATTTCTCCAACCGTGGTGATGCCGGCGGTATAATCAAAAATTTTGGCAACATCCCCATCGTCTGCGACATGAATGTCAGAAAAGAGCATGACGGGTTGTGCTCCCATCACATAGCAGTCACGAAGAGTCGCCCTGGTTACATGAAATCCGGCAAGATAGGGAAAATCAGAGAGACGGGAGTGCATTCCGTCAACGGTACATACGATATATCTTCCTCCTGCCTCTACGACTCCGGCATCATCCATCTCATCGACACCGACCTGTGCACCGGTCTTACCGATGATCTCGGCAATCTTGCGATGGGCATAAAAATCGCCGGTTCCACGTGAACCAACACCAAACTCTCCCATCCCAACCCCTGCCTGGGTATATGAAAGAATCTCCCCGGTCAGGGAGTTGGTATTTTTCACCTCCTCAATGACCGCATGCGCAAACTGCTCAGCGTAGTCTGATGATACATGTTTGATCTCTGCAATCCGTGAAGCAAGAGTTGAGGTAATTTCAGCCTCTGTCCGGCCTGCTTTCATATTTCGCCGGACATAGCCTTCTACATCCATGCCTCAGTTTGGCAGGGGCCGGATATATAGATCGGTTTATGGTCTCCTTTCCGATCATTTCCACTGAAAAAACCACCTGATATCCTCTTCTTGATATTCTATTCCCGCCAAAGGTACATATCCCATGAAGTATCCCGTCAGGAGGAACCTGCAAGGATCGTATCTCATTCTCCTCCTGGTTTTCTTTCTAACATTGTCCGGGTTCTCGTCCGTATCAGCAGAGCCATCCGGTGAACCATCAGATCCCGGAATCGTTCATCAGAATATCAGTCTCACAGCTTCGGATCTTCCATCTGAAGCTGTATGGAAGCAGAAAGTATCAAGCGATCTCCTCCAGCTTCTGGATCCCGCTGCCTGTTCACCGGGAAGAACTCCGGAGGACACAGCCCGTGAGATGGAAGTTCTCGGGCAACTGAAATATGACCTTCATGATGTGGCACATGTCTGTGTCAGGGTTACCCTTGCAGATGCTGCAGACAGGGATGTCGTCCTTTCGTATCTGAATCAGACTGCAGTGGATCCGGCATATGATGTGCTGAGCGGATGGATGGAAGTTCAGCAGATTCCTTCCCTCTCTGGCATCCCCGGGATCAGGCAGATTGAAACCCAGATCCTTCCGGTGGGATCCCTGACCGCAGGTGAATCTCATCTTCCCGCTTATTCTGCATCCGGGAATGATATCAGGAATAATACGGCAAATTCTGATTCAGAACCGGCGGTCCTGAACAATCTCTCTCTCTCTCAATTTCAAAATAACAGGACGGAAAACGAAAGACGAGGGGTATTGGGTTCAGACAGCCGGTGGAAGGATAAACTATCCACTGATATCCTCCAGTTGATCGATGAAGGGTATCTCTCCCCCGGTCAGACAGAGAATGATGCCAGGACGCTCATGACTGCAACCGGTGAGCTCCGAACCACCTCCTCCAATACAAGTGAAGTGATGATCACTGCCCGCGTTTCATCGCAGACCCCGGCTCCGTCTTTCAGCAGGTATTTCTCTTCTTCAGCATCTGATACAGGGTACGGGCAGATCTCCGGGTGGATAGATCTGGCAAACCTGTCCCTTTTAGCACGGGATCCGGGTGTTATATCCATTATCACCCAGATTCCCCCGCATGCATCCCGGGTTTTCACTCAGGGAGATGATCTCATGTATACCTCATATCTTCGCAATATTACGAATGTAACAGGGAGTGGGATTCGAATCGGGATCATTTCTGACGGGGTTGATAGTCTGGATAAGGTCAGGATAGCAGGTGAACTTCCGCAAGAGGTCATGATTCTGAAGAATGAGATTGGAGGCGATGAAGGAACAGCGATGCTTGAGATAGTTCACGATATCGCTCCGGAGGCGTCTCTCTACTTCCATGACCGGGGTTCTAGCCAGATTGAGTTTGTTCAGGCGATGGACTCGCTGATCAATGAGGGATGCCAGATCATCTGTGACGACATCACGTACGTGGAACCATTTTTTGAGGATGGGTATATTGCCCGCAATATCAGGGACCGGGTCCTCTCATATGGTATTTTGTATATTACTTCTGCAGGGAACTTTGCCAGGGAACACTACCAGGCTCCTTTCAGCGGGTATATGGATCACGGGTATGCCTGGCATGATTTCCAGGGTTCCAATGGATCCCGTGACCTGAAATTTTCGGCTCCTGCTCATGCGGCAGGACATATTGTCCTTCAGTGGGATGATCCCTTCTCTGAATCGTCAAATAACTATGATCTCTTCCTGTACAACGACCAGATGAGAGAGATTGGGCGAAGTGTCAAGATCCAGGATGGAGACGATGATCCGATGGAATACTGCCGGTTTGTGAATGAGCAGGATAGTATCCGTGAATATTATCTGAGGGTTGTACAGGCAGGCGGGGATAACCGGACGATTGAACTCTATGTTCTGCCCCTTGGAGGCAATCCGGTCACTGTTGACCCTTGCGTCCCTGAAGATTCCCTGTTTGGTCAGCAGGCGGTGAATGAAGCATTATCTGTCGGCGCAGTAGTTCCCCGCCCCCCCCTGTCAGATCCTGAACCCTATTCCTCCCGTGGGCCGGTCACAATCAAATTCCCTGAACCCGAGCTTCGGCAAAAACCCGAACTCAGTGCACCGGATCAGGTTGCGGTGAGTATGGGAGAAGAAGATTCATTCTCTTTTTCAGGGACAAGTGCAGCAGCACCACATATCGCCGGGCTTGCAGGTCTTATCTGGAGTTCTGATCCCGCCATGACAGGAAGTACTGTCAGATCGATGCTGCTGAACACCACCATGGCATCCCAATCGGTCTGGGACCCGGCAACAGGATACGGGGTTCCCGATGCCAGGATTCTATCTTCCCAGATTCAGAATCGTTCACAATCCCGGAAAGAATCCTACCCTGCTTCAGTGGCAAGGACTTTTAAACCCCGGGAGACCGAGCCATCAGACATTCTGACCTTGTATCCCGGGTGGAATATGCTCTCCATTCCCTATCCTCTGGAGGCGGGATACGATACCGGCAGGATTTTTTCCGGCATCAATACGACCAGTCACACGATCTGGAAATATTCAGCTCCTGACAGGAGATGGTCTGCAGTGAAGGCTGATGAAGGTATATTTCAGATGGACGTGATCTGGGTCCATGCTGATGTTCGCGTTACGATATCGCTGCATTATGACGACAATGGCGGAAACATGACGGCTCGACACCTGGAGGCCGGATGGAATCCGATGGGTATCCCGGGCAGGAGATCGGTCACAGCTTCAGATCTTCTCAGTCCGCTGGGGTCAGACTGGTCGTACATTCTCCTGTACGATCCCCGCATGCAACAGTATCGTCCTGCCATGGTAAACGGGGGAACTGGTGTGTATTCAGATAAAAGACTGCTCTATCCGACTGAAGGATTCTGGATCTACATGAATAAAGCTTCAATCATGATCCCCTGAAAAGATCCCAAATAAGAGAACTTAATACCCCTCGTGCCGAGATCAGAGTACCTGAGTTGCTGATGGTGGGGTCATATCATATATTCAGGCGGAATAGCGTATGCTGTTCCGTTCTGACTTGCGTATTTGTCTGTGGGTTCCTGTTCTGCGGCGGGGGCTGGACTGCAGGTTGTGCAGACCAGACTTCCCGGATCATTCTGTACCTTGATTCATCATCATCCTCTCCTGTGGGTTCTTTTCCTGAAAATTCCTCACTGTCGCATAATTGTTCAATTATTCTGCAGGCTCCTTCTCTTGGGTTTGTAGTTGCAGAAATTCCCCGCAATCAATCACAGTTTTATCAGAATGAGCTCCTGAATGTTCCCTGGATAGCTGATGTAACTCCAGATATTGTCCGGATGCCGGAGTCTGTGTATGTTTCAGAACCTGGTGATCCGGATCTGTCAGATCTCTGGGGTCATACCCGGACCCGTGTTCCGGATGCATGGTCGACTCTTTCGTCCCATGCATCAGTTCCGAACTGCACGGTTGCAATTCTTGATACCGGTATTGATCTGAATCATGAGGACCTTGCAGATGTAATCTCACCAGGGGGATTTGACTGGGTTGACAATACCACGAAGATTACGGATCCTGATGGCCATGGTACCTCTCTGGCCGGTATTGTCGGTGCAGTGATGGGCAACAGCCGCGGAGGAGCAGGAGTTGCCAATGTATCGATCCTGCCTGAACGGGTAGGGACTAACCAGACTGGGATCTACTCTTCCTTGTCTGCTCTTGCCATCAGGGATGCGGCGGATAAGGGTGCACGGATAATTCTCATGGGATACGGGGGTCCCGGCCAGTCTCCTGCGGAAGAGGCTGCAATTGCCTATGCTGTCAAAAAAGGTTGTATTCTCATCTCTCCGGCAGGAAATGATGCCTCGAATGAGGGCCATTATCCTTCTGATTACTTCGAGGTTCTCTCTGTTGGTTCGACAGCAAAGACCGATGGTCTTTCGTATTTCTCCAACTATGGAATCTTTGTCGAACTGGTTGCTCCCGGTGAGGATATCAGATCTACCTGGCCTGATGACCAGTACCGGTCAGTAACCGGAACCAGCCCGGCAGCTGCGTTCGTCGCAGGTGCTGCAGCCCTGACTCTGGCTGCTGACCCTACCCTGGATCGTTCCGAGGTCAGAGCACTCCTGACAGACACCGCACATGACCTGGGCAGAACCGGTCGTGATATCTATTACGGGTACGGGCTTCTTGATATCGGGGCAGCGGTAACCGCTGCTGAAGAGGGGAAAGAACACCCGGCGGGCAGTAATAAATCCGGAACAGTTTCAGAACCATCTGTTCATCCTTCGCAAAATGGCACTGCTTCACCTGAACACCTTTCTGAAGTTAAGCGGAGCGGTCCGGGCTTCCTGACAACAACCAGTCTGAATCTTGAGGCTGGATGGAATTTCATCTCTCTTCCTTCTACGGTAGGCTCAGGTAAGAATGGGGGCGATATTTTTCAGGGGATAAACACTGACGGACGTACAATCTGGCGGTATGATGCTCAAGATCAGACTTGGATTTCCCTGGAACAAGACGACCCCCTTCTTCCTCTGGAAGGCCTGCTTGTCTACTCGGACCGGCAGATTTCGCTTCCCCTCGTTCTGACCCAAAACCAGGGTTCTGCTCAGGTGAATATGAGTAGGGGATGGAATCTTGTCGGGATGCCGGGCGGCAGGGAAATATCTGCAGCTGATGGGCTTTCACACCTTTCTCCCGACTGGGTTAGTCTGCTTGTTTTTAACAGTTCATCCAAAATGTATGAACCAGCAATTATCCCCGGGGCTCATGGAACCCACTCTGATTCACGGACGCTTCCGCCGTATTCTTCCTTCTGGATTTACATGAACCGGGAAGGAATCCTGGGTATCTCCCCATAAACAGAAACTATATTAGCGCAGGCAGGAGAACAGAACATCAATGGTTGCACTCGGTGAACGGTTTCTCTTTGGTTCAGAGATTGCAGGATCAGTGATAATCGGGCTGGTGTTTGTCGGCATGGCCCTGACTGGTGAGCCTGACATGCGGTGGAAACTGATAATCGGTGCAGTTCTCTGCTTTTCATTCTCGCTTGTATTCCTTGTAATGTATCTGAACGGAGTCAAGGAACGCGAGAAGAAGAAAATACTCTGATTTGTGAAAAAAGATTAGATGATGATTGCATTGGACATTTTGTCCTTTTCATCATCAAACTCTGCGACAACTGCCTCGGTGGTCAGCAGCATTCCTGCAATGGATGCAGCGTTCTGAAGACCTGATCTGACAACCTTTGTCGGGTCAAGGACACCTGCTTCAAGGAGATCCTCATAGGTATCCTTCTTTGCATTATATCCGAAGGATTCACTCTTGTTAGCCCTGATGGTTGAGACAACCTCTGCCCCTTCGCGTCCGGCATTGAATGCGATCTGACGGAGCGGCTCTTCAAGGGACCTGCGTACGATGTTTGCACCGATCAGCTGCTCATCCCCGAGTTTGATTTTGTCAAGGGCTGCTGCTGCGCGGAAGAGGGTTACACCGCCTCCGGCAACATATCCTTCCTCGACTGCTGCCTTGGTTGCGTTCAATGCGTCATCAATACGCATCTTCTTCTCTTTCACTTCGGTTTCAGTTGCTGCTCCGGCCTTGATGACTGCGACACCGCCTCCCAGCTTGGCAAGCCGGTTCTGGAGGGTGGTCTTGTCGTATTTCTTCTCAGCAACGTTCAGCTGTGATTCAAGCAGATTCTTCCGTGCTTCTATCTCTGCTTTCTTGCCCTTTCCTCCAACGATGGTGGTCTTGTCCTGGTCGACCTTGACCATCCGGGCCTGGCCGAGCATGTCCATGGTCACATCCTCGAGTGAGATGTTGCGGGTCTCCGTAATGACGGTAGCTCCGGTCAGGATAGCAAGATCCTCAAGCATATCTTTTCTGACATCACCAAACTCTGGTGCCTTGACTGCACACACCCTGATAGCCCCCCGGATGATGTTCAGGATAAGAGCTGTCTGTGCTTCTCCATCCACATCGTCAGCGATAATGATAAGCGGCTTTCCAGAAGAGGCTACCATTTCCAGGACCGGGACCAGCATCTTTACGTTGCTGATCTTCTTGTCGGTCAGCAGGATCAGAGGTTCATCAAACTCTACTACCCGGCGCTCCTGATCGGTAACCATGTAGGGAGAAATGTATCCCCTGTCAAACTGCATTCCTTCCACGTGCTCAAGGCTGGTTTCAAGGGTCTTGGAGTTCTCCACCGTGATGACACCATTGTAGCCGACCTTTTCCATTGCATCAGAAATGAGCGCTCCGATCTCTTCGTCATTGTTTGCTGAAATGACTGCAATCCGCTTGATGGTATCCTTATCCTTGACCTCGATGGTCTTGGCCTTCAGATCTGCAACTACGGTCTCAACAGCCTTGTCAATGCCTTTCTTGATCTCGATCGGATTTGCGCCGGCGGTAATATTCTTGATACCTTCGGTGATCATTGCCTGTGCCAGAACCGTTGCCGTTGTGGTCCCGTCACCGGTGGTATCCTGGGTCTTTGATGCAACCTCCTTGATCAGCTTGGCACCCATGTTCTCGAACTTGTCTTTCAGTTCGATCTCTTTTGCAATGGTGACTCCGTCGTTGGTGACAACCGGGCCGGATGCCTTGTCAAATACAACGTTGCGACCCTTTGGTCCGAGAGTGATCTTTACCGTGTTTGCGACCTTGTTAACACCCTCAAGAAGTGCATGACGGGCGTTTTCACTAAACATAATCTGTTTGGTTGCCATGTTATATCCCTCAGTCAAATTTTGCAACGATATTCTTGAATTCGACAATTACGAACTCTTCCTTCTCGAGTTCTACTTCTTCCTGGCTGTATCCCCCGTACAGGACCGTATCTCCTTTCTTCAGGGGAAGGGGTTTTCCATCCTCAAAAGTACCGACTGCAATTACATCTCCCTGCTTTTTCTTCTCTTTCGCGGATTCAGGGATGTATATGCCGCCTTTTGTCTTCTCTTCCTGTTTAAATGGTTTGATAAGGACCCGTGGTCCGATTGGTGTAATGGACATTCTGACGCTCCTTTCAATGAACTGGTACACATAGATGTTGATTATTACTTCTATATATGTTTTATTTTTGTTCCTGATATCATATCAAAAAAGTTGATATGATATCGATCGAATAATAATGATTACAAAGAATCAGATATGCATCAGCGCCTCATACTCCAGTATCTCCCCCGGCCGGTCAGGAGAGAACTGCAAGACGAAACGTACTGGCTCTGTGATACTCTTGGTCTTTCTTCCGGAAGGGATATTGAAGATCTCTCTATTCAGATAGTCCTCCGGCTTTTGGAAGAATCATCGAAGAGGGATGGTATCGCAACTGAGCAGCTTGCATCACTCCTGGGGATCACATCAGGGAGAGTGAATCATCACCTGAGAAATCTCACCCGGTCAGGGGTGGTGTATCGCGAACGGAAACTGATCCATCTGCGGGGAAGGAGTCTGCGTGAATCAGTCATGGAACTTCGCAAGGATGCAGATCGGATATTTGATGAACTGGAGAAGGTTGCAACTGATATCGATACAATGATGGGTCTTCCCGGACATAGCGGGAAGGAATCAAAGGCTCTGGTCCCACATCCGCATCAGCAGTCCTGAGTTCTTCCCTGGAAATCACTGCTCTCCCGAACAATTGATGCAAGGATCTCCCTCATCCGTGTTGTATGGGATCCTTCCCAGTAGGCCTTTTTGCATTTCATGCACCACATGACCGGGGTACTGTTCGATCTGCAGCCCTCACGAATCTGTTTATTCTCTTTCAAATCCTCAGGGAGTAACACCAGCAATGTATTGCAGACAGAGCAGCGGGTTAGTCTGAGTTCAGGGACGATCAACCCTTCGAGGAGGAGCTCCCGTACCTGATCCGTGACTGTCCTGCCTGCTAAAAATTTCACATACTCTGCATCCCTGCGGGACAGTTCTGCATCCCGGGTGAGGATGATACGGTGATTTTCCCGCGCTGTTTTGAGCAGCCCGGTATCCTCTTTCCTGTTTCCGGGAGGAAGATCATTTGCACTCAGGGTATCATATCCCATCAGACGGAGGTACCGGCAGAGAGATCCTGCCATCCGGTCACAGATGAATTTCCGCTCTGATGATGACTCTGTCTGCTGTTTCATCCCGTAATAAATCCCGGGATCCTGGCATTGCAGTGATTACACCGGTTTTTCTCCAGATGTTCGATCTGAATCCGGTATCCTGTCCGTCTTATCAGGGTCTGTCCACATTCGGGACAGTGGGTGTTTTCATACCGGTGTCCCCCGACATTGCCCAGATACGGATACAGTAATCCCCTCTCCTGTGCGCATTCATAGATCTTCTCCAGAGTTCTGATCGGGGTTGCGGGTCTGTCAGTCATCTGGAAATCCGGGTGGAACCGGGTAAAATGCATCGGTGTCTCCGGACCCAGAGTATTGATCACCCAGTCAATGAGGTCTGTCATCTCGGCAAGGCTGTCATTGAGGCCCGGTATGACCAGGGTGACAGTCTCGATGTGAAGGCCGAGTTCCCGGGCCCTTGCCGTCGTGGCGAGTACCGGATCCAGGCGGGCTTTGCAGACTGAACGGTAGAAATCATCCGAAAAGGATTTGATATCAACACGCCAGGCATCAAGGGCCGGAGCGAGCTCTGACAGAGCCTCTTCGGTCATGTACCCGTTTGTCACGTAGATCGTCTTCAGTCCCTCCCGTTTTGCGAGAGTGCCCATGTCCTGGGAGTATTCATACGAGAGGGTGGGTTCATTGTATGTCCATGAGACTGATGCGCATTGATTGTCCAGTGCCCGGCTGATTCCTTCTTCCGGAAGAATCTCCTGAACCGTCACGGGATATCTTCCAGTTTTTGAAATATGCCAGTTCTGGCAGTGAGAACATGAGAAATTACACCCGATGCCTCCCAGTGAGTAGGTGTGCGTGCCAGGGAGAAAATGATACAATGGTTTCTTCTCCACAGGATCAATCGCCTCTGCCGAGACCTGTGCATATCCCTCTGCATACAAAACTCCGCCGGTATTTTTTCTTACCCCGCATATGCCATATGCCGATTCTCTGATGTGACAGCGGTGGCTGCACAGGGTGCACCTGACTGTTCCATCTGAATCTGTCAGATACTGCCGTGCTTCATACCCGGAAATCCTTCTGGATTTGTTCATGCCCGCCTCCACCTATTCCTGCATGAGTAATCCGGGAAGATTTCCCTGCAGAAAAACCAATACCTGTTGTTCTGATAACAACCTATATCTCGCTTTTCATGAAAAATATCAGGTTGAATGTCCACCATCGTGCTTTCTCTGGGAGGATCGATTCTGGTCCCCGGACTGGATTCTCCAAACATTAAACCTTACATCTCTGTTCTCTCACAAATTGCAAGAAAACATCGCCTTTTTGTCGTGGTGGGCGGCGGCGGGGAAGCCCGGCGGTATATCTCCCTTGCCAGATCTCTGGGAGTCGATGAAGCATCATCTGATGAGCTGGGTATTCTGGTGACCCGGCTGAACGCAACGCTTCTGATACAGGCTCTGGGGGATGAAGCCTGGCCTCAGGTGGCTGAGTCGCATACGCAGGCGCTTGCTGCTTCAGTATCAGGCAGGATCGTGGTGATGGGGGGAGTTACACCTGGCCAGACAACGGATGCAGTTGCAGCCGTTCTTGCAGAACGATCCGGCGCATCGGTCTTTTTCAACCTCACCTCGGTTGACGGCATTTATTCTGCGGATCCAAAAACAGACTCATCTGCATGCAGGTATGATACCATCACTCCTGATGAACTCCTTGCCATTGTTGCTCCCCAGCATGCCAGTGCCGGAATGAACACGGTGATGGATATCGTAGCGGTAAAAATGGTTCAGCGATGCGGGATCCCCCTCATTGTTCTGGATGGAAGGGATCCCCAGGATCTCCTCAAAGCCGTGGAAACCGGGATCTGCCGGGGGACTGTTGTCTCAGCGAACGGGAAGAGTCCTCTCCCTCTTCCATAACCCAACCTTTATATGGGTATCCTGATAACATTGTAAGGCCCGGGGTAATAGGGTAGCCTGGTCCATCCTAGAGCGTTTGGGACGCTTTGACCGCAGTTCAAATCTGCGTTACCCCATATCTGTTTTTATGGCTCAATCAGTTCCCTGTGTAATCTACCGGAAACTGTGCGGTGTATATGACCTCGCATCTTCGCGTGATGAATTTCTCCATTTCGAAACTCCCTATCAGATTCTCATCGCAACAATCCTGTCAGCCCAGACAACAGACCGGATGGTGAACCAGGTAACCGGTGTTTTGTTTCAGAAATACCCTGATCCGGTTGCCTTATCGCAGGCATCCATACCTGATGTGGAAAATATCATCCATAGTACCGGCTTTTACCACGCAAAAGCGAGGAATATCATCGGGGCATCACAGGCACTAGTCCAGCAATTCGGTGGCGAAGTGCCCGGCACCATCGAAGAACTGGTGACAATCCCGGGGGTGGGGCGCAAAACTGCCAACATTGTGATTCATCATGCCTTTGGGAGAGCAGAAGGGATTGCAGTTGATACCCATGTTCGCAGACTCTCCCTGCGGCTGGGTCTGACAGAGTATCCTGATCCGGAAAGGATCGAAAAGGATCTGATGATGGCATATCCGAAAAGTGTCTGGGGGGAGATTAATGGGCTCTTCATTCTTCATGGCCGGAGGGTGTGCCGGTCGCGGAGCCCGGACTGTGAACATTGTATTCTTCAATCTCTCTGCCCTTCAGCACGGTCAGAACCGGTTGAATAATCTTTTTGTCAGCGCCCGATCCGAAAATTTATCCCTTTTTTTTAAGAGACGTCTATCTGGTTATCTTCTGGCATCCTTCTGATCCGATCTTCAGCTCTCGCCCATCCGGTGAGCCGAAGCGCATCTGACCGGGATTGATTTGAAATCATCCCGGTTCTGGAAGGAATGTTTCAGGTCTCCTGAAAAACCGGGGTATCATGAATATGGAAATTATACAGACTATACTGACAGATCGTCTGGAACTGATTCCGATGACAGAAGTGTTGTGCCGGGCGGATCTAGCATCTCCTCATGAGCTCGGGCAACGGTTAGGTGCGCAAATACCTGAGGCATGGCCTCCGGACCTGGTTACTGGAGACACGATTCGGGAATTTATTGACCTGCTGAATGCTCCCGGGGGCTCAAAATTTTATTCATTTTATTGGATAAAAAAAGGAAATTCGATTACTGACAGGATTCTTATTGGAAGCGGGGGATGCCTGATCGGCAGTGATGATATTCCCGAGATTGGATACTCGGTTCTCGAAGAGTTCCGGTGCCGGGGATATGCAACAGAAGCTGTTCATGCAATACGCAACTGGTTACAATCAGCTTTTTCTCCGGCATTTATCCGTGCATATACCTTTCCTTCTCTTTTCGCTTCAATTCGAGTCCTTGAAAAAAGCGGTTTTCAGTATACGGGAAAGGGCAGCGAAGAAGGAACAATTGAATACCGAATTTATTGACGCAAAAGAAGTGGACCGAGCGGGAATTGAACCCGCGGCCTCTACCATGCCAAGGTAGCGATCTACCACTGATCTACCGGCCCGCCTTA
>CAZXRT010000001.1:17854-32893 GCA_964642535.1 uncultured Methanospirillum sp. | reverse complement strand
CCCGAGGCAGATACCGCCCTGCTGAAGATGCTTGAATTTATCCGGCCTGACGAATCAGAGATCTCAGCTGTTTACGTCATATCCCCTGCAAAATATTCAACAATTGAAGGAGCCGCGGGATATGAAGGTATTTCCACCCTTCATGAGATCCGGGATCGCATCATTGCAGAAGAACGGGAACAGGTCACAGAACGGGTGAAGAATATCGCTCATGATAATGGAATCGAGATCTCCATGCTCATCCGGATGGGCGATCCCCGCAGCGAGATTCTCAAGGCAGCAGAAGAGATATCTGCTGACATTATTGCAGTAGGATCGACGGGAAAAGGGCTCGGCCAGAGAATTCTGCTAGGAAGCGTCTCAACATACATCGTCACCCATGCCAGGGTCACCACCATGGTTATCAGATAACTGTTACCAGCCTGTCGATCCGATAACTTCAGAAAAAACTGAAGGGAACAATCTTTTTTTGTATTTGTCCTGCATAGTATTGCCATGGCTTCTCATCTGGTTATTGCAGGGCTTTTCTGCATCCTTATTCTTTCAGCCGGATGTACTGCGGTGGAAAAAGGGCAGAATCTTTTATCATCTTCCCCGGAAACGGACGAAATGATCCATTCCTATGAACGATCCGCATCGGCGCCTGAACCTGCCATGGCAGGTACTACTCAGGTATCAAAAACAAAAGATTCTGGCACCAGGACCGGGTATGATCTCTCTGCACAAGACCAGAAGATCATCAGGACGGCAGATATCAGGCTGGAGGTCACCGATGTCCGCAGAAGTGCAGAAGAGATCGCAAGGATCGCAGATTCAGTTCACGGGGTTATCCAGTCTTCCTCAGTTACTGCCGGAGTTGGCAACCAGTATACCGGAGCGGTCACCATCAGAGTTCCCTCTGAAGCATTTGAGGGCGCAATATCCCGGGTTGTATCACTTGGGCGGCTTACCAGCAGTAGTGTATCTGCAGAGGATGTTACAGAAGAGTATGTCGATCTCACGGCACAGAAAAACGCCCTGGATAACCAGTTATCTCAGTATAATCGCATTCTTTCCCTTGCGGTCAATGTATCTGAAATCCTTGAAGTACAGAAGGAGATAGAACGGGTACAAGTTGAACTTGACCGGATATCCGGGAGAATGCAGTATCTCGACAGTCGGATTTCATTCTCAACCATCACGATCCGGATGAGCGAACCCGCAGCAGTGGTCACTTCTACCGGAATATCGGCAGCTGCTGTTATCAGTGACGGAATATCCGGGTTTATCGATACTGTTGCATGGCTCGTCGTCATGATTATGACTCTTCTTCCCCTCGGGATTATCGGCCTTGCGGGATATGCGCTATATCGAAGGATGAAAAAACCCGGACTCTGATACACCGACAGTCCCTTTTTTCAATCGAACGAGTATCTATGGGATAAGAGCTGATACGTGGGTATGCCTGATATCGATGAAATTACGGTTTTATGTGATGTTCTCCTGCCGGGAGGACGGGTTTCTGACATTACAATTTCCCACGGGATCGTAACCCATCTTGGTTCCTCGGGGAAAGCAGATATCAAAGTCCGCTGTTCAGATCTCACGGTTGTTCCGGCTGGCGTGGATATGCATGTTCACATGAGGGATGGCACTCAGGCATACAAAGAAGACTGGATAACAGGAACGAAAAGTGCCCTGGCCGGAGGTGTGACGGTGGTTATCGATCAGCCTAACACAATACCTGCCATCACAACCCGGGAAATATTCCAAAACCGGGTCCGGGTAGCATCAGACAGATCATATTGTCATTTTGGAATAAATGGCGGAGTGACCCCTGAGGCAGATATTGAAGGATTACACGCAGCCGGTGCCATGGCTTTTGGTGAGACTTTTGCAGGCCCCTCAAGTTATGGTGAGGCTATCCCGAAAGAAGACCTTGCCAGCCTAATCAATACGATATCGCGTAAAAACGGATTAATCACAATTCACGCAGAAATGGTCCGGGAAGGAAAGGATCTCAACCTGAAAGCCCACAACATACTCAGGCCTGCATCGGGAGAAGCTGAAGCAGTCCGGCTAATTCATGAAATTGCTCCGAAATCAGCAAAAATTCATTTCTGTCATATTTCATCAGAAGAGTCAGTGGTAGCAATAAAAAAATCCGGAAACGGAACAATTGAAGCAACCCCTCACCATCTTTTCCTCTCTCTTGAGAATCTTTCACCTGATTCCACTTATGCCAAAGTAAACCCGCCCATCAGAACGGAATCGGAGAGGAAAAACCTCTGGAGATACTGGAAGGATATCGATGTGATCGGATCAGACCACGCACCCCATTCAAAAACTGATAAATCCGTCTCTTTTGATTCAGCTCCGAGCGGAATTCCCGGAGTAGAAACCATGATCCCCCTCCTCATGGCACAGGTGGCAAAAGGAGTAATCCCGCTCACTGATGTTGTACAAAAGACGTCTGTTGCCCCGTCACAAATTCTGGGAATCCTTCAGTCAGGATATGAACCGGGTATGCGTGCAGATTTTTCACTCTACGATCGTGAGATCGAAAAAATTGATTCTGACCGGCTCTCTTCCAAGGCAGGATGGACACCGTTTGAAGGGATGGATGCGATATTCCCGCTGATGGTTCTGATGGGGGGGGAAATTGCATATGATCAGGGAGAGTTCACCAGGAGATCTCCTGTCTGGCTGAAGGGAAGGGGATATAATGAGGGAGTATGAATAGTAAGATGTGCCTTCCTCATTTCCTATAGGTCCCCGGGAGATCGGATGAAGCATCAAGAGATGATCCATGGGACAACCCGGAAATGGTACATATTACGGCACCGCCTGGCAGAGGGCGTTTAATGGGTGAAGGACGGCAAAAGCCACTGATGATAACCATTTGTTAATGCCGGGCGACAATTCTTATGATATCGGCTGATGAGCTTCGTCGTGCAATCGGTGCACAGGACGAAGATGCTCTTTTAACAATAGAAGTCTCTGCCGGATGCAAAACCGAGTCATTTCCATCAGGATTTAATCCCTGGAGAAATGCTGTCGGAATCCAGGTAAAGGCTCCTGCAGTCGAGGGGAAAGCGAACAAGGCCATCATTTCCCTGATATCTTCAACCCTGGAGCTTCCAAAAACCGCTATCTTCATCACCAGCGGTCAGACTTCATCTGTCAAACGAATTCTTCTAATCGGAATGAATGAAGCCGCCCTGCGAGAAAAACTCCTTTCATTGCTGAACAAGTAATCTGTTTTGCGATATCGTTTGGTTTAAATACTTTGTGAGATACTCTTCTGCCAGTATTATGATATTCATGATTATGTGCGGAGGGGTCGCGATTGTATGAACAGGAGACTACGAAATACCGGATTCATCTCACCGTCCAGACAGACGGGGTGGTCGAACGGTCTGACGTAGTTGGAGCTATTTTCGGACAGATTGAAGGTCTGCTTGGCGCTGAGATGGAGCTTCGGGAACTTCAGAGACTGGGCCGCCTGGGCCGCATTGATGTGAAAATCCTGAGCAAACAGGGAAAATCAGCCGGAGAGATTACGGTATCCACTTCCCTGGACAGGGCTGAAACCGCAATCCTTGCAGCATCCATGGAAACCATCAACCGCGTGGGGCCCTGCACATCCCAGATCTTTGTCCGGAGTATCGAGGATATCAGAATTACCAAGAGGAACCAGATCATCGAGCGGGCAAAATCACTTCTCCTTGAATTTGAAGAGCCGGGTATCGATCCTGAATCACTCATTGATGCGGTCCGGGAAAGTCAGAGGGTTGAAAAAATTGAAACTATCGGTCAGGACAATGTTCCTGCCGGTCCGAATGTTCTCAATTCTGATGCAATCATCGTGGTAGAAGGCAGGGCTGATGTGATCAACCTTCTCAAATCAGGGATTAAGAATGCCGTCGCAGTGGAAGGAACAAGTGTTCCTGAAACCATCGTCTCTCTCTGCCATAAAAAAACCGCAACTGCATTTCTTGACGGAGATCGGGGGGGAGACCTGATCCTGCGAGAACTGGTTGAGGTAACAGATATCGACTTTGTCGCCTTCCCTCCCCGGGGTGAATCGGTTGAAGATCTCTCCAGGAAGGAGATCATCAAAGCACTGCGCAACAAGGTGCCGATAGAATATGTTCTGGAAGACCGGGTTAGTGAATACCTGTCTTCCAGGGACAAGGAAGGATCCCGTATCCATGGAAGCATAGCCTCTCCCGAAGGAGAAGAGCCTGAACCAGCTGTCTCAACGACAGTGCCGGAAGAATCAGCGATAGAATCTTCAGGGGAGGGATCTGATGAACCAGATAGGGATGAGATGGATCACCCGTATAAGCCCCGATCCGTATTTACCCATATCAGCGAAGTCCGCCAGCGCGGTGTCATCAGAATGCTCTCACCGGAAGGAGAAGTCGCCATGGAGGTTCCGGTATCAGAGATGGATGAAGCCCCTTTTGCGGAAGATTCGTCATACCAGGGTGCGGTTATCGACCAGGAAGTAAACCAGAAAATCCTTGACCAGCTCTCCTTGCTTGGGATCAGATATCTCGCTGCTCCCTCATTTTCCGGTATTGTCCGAAGGCCGGCAACCGTCAGGCTGATTCCGTTCAGATAAGCCCTTCCTGCTAATTATTTTATATTTTACAGGCAAACAATAACACAAGGAGTGAAAGTGTGCACAAGGAAGAACTTATCTCACTCCATCAGATGCTCATTGATGTGAAGGATTATCTTCAGGAGATCAACGCAGATTCAGATTTTTCTGAATATGAATCACTGAAGATTACTCCCTCACAGGTTCACCGGAGCAAAGTGGAGCACAAGTACGCGATTTTTGTTTTGGGGAACGCAATAGCTAAAGCGATGAAGGATATTGAAAACCCTGCAGCTGACCGGATGTCTGCGAGGATGCACGAACTCGCGGAAAAAGCACTAAAAGAGATTGAATGCGGGTCATAATCCAGGTACTCTGATTTCCCTGTCAGAGTTACCCTACTGTTTTTCCTGCCTGCTCTGTTCTACCAGGTATTCAGCAAGAAGTCGTGGAATCGGCGCTTCCATACAGTGCCAGTTCGGAGTACCGTTAACTTCAAGAACACTGTAGGATCCTTCGTGGATTAAAAGATCCACTCCTCCATAATCCACACCGACACTTTCTGCAGCACGGGCTGCGATGTCGCCCATATCTTCGTCTATGACTGCTGCACTCCCACACCCGCCCTGATGGATATTATGTGTCAGACTGTCCGATATCCGCATGATAGCCCCGACTGCTTTTCCATCGATAACAAATACCCGGAAATCCCGGTCATTGGGGATATATTCCTGGAGGTAGTACGGAGGATTCCCAAGCTGATCTTCAGACTCCACCAGGGTTATTCCAACTCCGTCAAAACCATACACGGGTTTTGAAACGGCTTTTCCATGTTTCCGGATAAATGATCCTGCAAGCTGGCGTGATTCTGTAAAAAATGTTTCCGGTGTCGGAACACCATTTTTGTATAATAGGGCCGATGTCATAACCTTGCTGGCACAGGTGACAATCGCTTCAGGGTGATTGACGACACGATTATGTAAGGCAAGAGCCGAAAGGGCCTCAAAGTTATGCCCGTTCTGCCTGATACCACAGGCCCAGATTGTTTCTCCTTCCAGGCTTTGTGAAAACGGATCTATGGCTTCTAAAAAAACAGCCTGATATTTCTCCCCCATCCGGTCCAGTTCATCCATTACCATCCGGGTTGAATTATCTGAAGGGATATCCGTAGGTTTGGGTATGATGGTTATCATGATTGCAGATCCGGTTACTCAGCAGGCTGGCTGTACTTCTTCCAGATCTTTTCACGATATACCGGGCCACTATTATAAGAACAGAATGGGATGAGTGTTCCATCAGGCGTGGCATAGTGAATACAGCACCTGCTAACGCGGTCAATATCATAGTTGTAATTATCCATGAAGTGCATCGTCCCGATAAATAATGCGTTCCAGTGGAAGGATCGAAGTGAATCAAAATTGTGAGTGAGCAGGGTTTTTCCAAGAATTTTCCAGACATCAAGACCTGAGTTTGTCCCCTCTTTTTTCACCTGGTTATAAAACTCTCTCATGCCATTTACCGCAATCATCTTTCTGGAGAGAGAGTTTGCTGATTCCAGTTTCTGGGTGAGCTGTTCAATGGAACTGAAGAAGGCTTCCACATCCACGATCCGGTTAATAGGAGTGATCCCGTCATCACGGACAAAAACGTAGGTTGCAGCCCCACAATGCTGATGAGCGGTAAACTTGATCTGGGTCTTGCCGGTATAGGCTTCAACAAACTCAGAGACCGGAACCACGCAGGGAACCGGATAAAAATCATTCTTCAGAATTGCATGACTGGTCTGTGCTTCAATACAGTCCAGAAGTTCGGGTATAGTGATCCGTTCACGGGTGATGGCTTCAGGGCTGGCCGCCCCGGTAAAGGATACCGGCTGGAAATTAATCCCACGAATGACCGAGATATTTTCTGCTGCAAACCGGATGATATCCCCAACTTCGTGATCATTCCTGGTTTTGATGATTGTCGGAACAAGGACAACTCCAAGACCTACTTTCTTGCAGTTCTCAACGGCCTTCAGATCATGAGCAAGTTTGAAGTTTGTCTCTTTTGAAACCCCGTCAAAGTGAAGATATACCGTAGAAAGGCCAATCTCCTTTAGTATCCGGGCCATCTCGGGATCTTTTGCCAGGATAATTCCATTCGTGGCTAATTGAACCTGCAAAAAGCCCATCTGTTTCGCCATCCGGATGATATCATACAGATCATCACGCAAGGTGGGCTCTCCTCCGGCAAACTGTACTGCAGGAGCGGGATTGGGCTTTTCTGACCTGAGGAGTTCAAGCATTCCCTTGATCTGCTCAAAGGTAGGTTCATAAATATATCCGCATGCACGGGCATTTGCAAAGCAGAATTCACAATTCAGGTTGCACCGGTTGGTGAGATCGATATTGGCGAGAAGAGTCGTGGACCGGTGATTATTACAGATCCCACAATGAGAAGGACATGAATTGGTTTCTGTCTGTACCTGAGGGTTATCCAGGCCTGTACCGGGGGTATCATACATATCATACCGCCGGAACATTTCAGCGTCACTCCAGTACAGATATGAGAAATGACCATGTTCCGGGCATGTGCGATCAATGAAGACCTGTCCGTCTTTTTCAATAATATCCGCTTCCAGGACTTTATTGCATTCAGGACAGAGACTTTTCGTCTTTTTCAGGAGCATATTTTCACCCGCCACAGGATTCCTACCATGAACTCACTGTTGTATCTGTTATTTATGCAGATTGAACCCTTATATGTATTCAGGAGTGAGCATCTATAATCTTCGATCTCCTGATAATTATTGCATCGGCATTCTGGATAATGCTCCCTGCGTATGTCCCCAATTCCGCAGCTGCCGCGCTTGGTGGCGGTAATCCGATTGACTGCAACCGGACCTGGCGGGATGGCCGCAGACTTCTTGGTGATGGAAAAACTATCAGGGGTTTTTTCGGAGGAGTAGCCGTTGGTTGCATCGTTGGAATGATACAGATCATGCTGCAGGGGATATCCCCGTTCTCTCTTCTCCCTTCCCTCACCCCTCTCCCGGTCATTCTCCTGGCCACAGGAGCACTTGTCGGTGACATGGTGAAAAGTTTTTTTAAACGGCGTGCCGGGATTGAACGGGGTGGAGCATGGCCTTTTGTTGATCAGTATGATTTTGTTGCGGGTGCATTGCTCTTTCTTCTGGCAGGAGATCCCGCATTTGCCCTTACCCATATCACCATCCCAATCATAATCGTTATTCTTGTCATCACACCGGTCCTTCACCGGGTAGTGAATATTATCGGCTACAAAATTGGAGTGAAAGACGTACCATGGTAAATTCTAATCTAAAAGAACTTCTTATTGAAAAACAGGCAATCCGGTTCGGAGATTTTACCCTCGCTTCAGGAAAGAAGAGCACGGTGTATATTGATATAAAAAATGCAATGACAGATCCGGAAGTGCTGAAAAAAGTAGCAGAATCGGTTGTTTCATTGCATCTTTCATGGGATGTCGTTGCCGGAGTGGCCGTTGGAGGGATTCCTCTCGCGGTTGCAACCTCCCTTGAGAGCAAAAGACCATATATAATCATCAGAAAGGAACAAAAAGGACATGGTCTTTCATCGCTCATTATCGGGGATGTTACAGGAAAAGATGTTATCATGATTGAGGATGTTACCACCTCCGGAGGTTCTGCTCTCTTCGGAGTGGAACAGATCCGCTCAGCAGGTGGCAGGATAAACCGGATTATCTCAGTCGTCGACCGGAATGAAGGAGCAGAGGAAAAACTCTCTGCTGCAGGAATTACTCTTGTTCCCCTGGTTACCATGGGAGAACTCCTCAAAGATTAAAATCGCTGGGTATTTCTTATTTCCAAGATACATATGTCTATGAAAGTTCTCGTTGTAGGAGGCGGGGGCAGGGAGCATGCAATAGCCCGGGCACTTGCAAAGAGCCGGGATGTCGTCATTTATGCCGCCATGTCGCGGCGAAACCCGGGTATTGCGACCCTTTCTTCAGATCACCTGATCATCCGGGAAACCTCGGTGCAGGAGATTGCCGCATTCTGCAGCATTCATCAGATCACGCATGCGTTCATCGGACCCGAAGCACCACTGCAGGCCGGGATTGTTGATATCCTTGAATCAGTCGGTGTCCGATGTGTCGGTCCGTCCCGGGCAGCAGCAAGAATTGAGACAGATAAGGCATTTTGCCGGGATCTGATGAAAAAATATGCAATTCCCGGCCTGCCGCAATATGCGATATTCCGGGATCCTGATTCTGCAATCAGGTACCTGCTTGATTCAGACAGAGAATATGCTATCAAACCTGTCGGGCTTACCGGTGGAAAAGGCGTCAGGATCATGGGAGAACAGGTAGACCGTGACGGAGCCTGCGCATATATCAGGGAGATAAACGGAGATGTGGTAATTGAAGAACGCCTGATAGGAGAAGAATTTACCCTCCAGGCTTTCGCCGATGGTAAGCATCTCGTCCCAATGCCTCTCGTGCAGGATCATAAACGGGCCTATGAGGGAGATACCGGCCCGAATACGGGAGGTATGGGATCATACACTCTTCCGGATCACCGGATGCCCTTTGTGACTGATGAGGAATACCGACAGGCATTGTCTATCATGAACCAGGTACTTTCAGCCCTGGAGTCAGAAGGGAGCCCCTATAAGGGAATCCTGTATGGTCAGTTCATGAATACTGCCACTGGTCCGATGGTGATAGAATTCAATGCACGCTTCGGGGATCCGGAAGCGATGAATGTTCTCAGCCTCCTTTCATCTGACCTTGGTGAAATCGTCAGGGGGATCACCGAAGGAACCCTTGACAAGACCAGTATTGCATTTACTCCGCAGGCTACCGTCTGTAAATACCTGGTACCTGAGGGATATCCGGATAATCCAAAGGCAGGAGCAGAGATCATCACCGGTCCTTTTGGCCCTGCTCTCCTGTATTATGCATCAGTTGAAGAGAAAGGGGATCGTCTGATAACGCAGTCATCACGAACGATGGCGTATGTCGGTATCGGATCAAACCTGAAAGAGGCTGAAGAAATAGCCGAAAGAGCTGTTTCTGCAGTTTCCGGCCCGGTGCGTCACCGCCGTGATGTAGGCACAGAAGAAGTGCTCAGGAGGCGGATCGCTCATATGAAGGAGATTCGATGAAGAAGGATTTCATATCAATCCTGGACATTTCCCGTGATGAACTGGCTGAGCTTATCAGCACGGCCCGCCGCCTGAAAGAGGAGAGAAGAGTTGGCATCTTTCCTCCCCATCTCTCGCAGAAGACTCTCGGGATGATCTTTGAAAAGTCATCAACAAGAACCCGGATCTCCTTTGAAGTAGGGATGTATGAACTCGGGGGATATGCTCTGTTTCTCAATCCCAAAGATATGCAACTGGGCCGGGGGGAAGCGATCCGTGATACCGCACGGGTAATGTCACGATTCATCTCTGCGATCATGATCAGGGCCAACTCCCACCAGTCTATCATAGAACTGGCCGCCCATGCCGATATTCCGGTCATCAACGGTCTCTCAGACCAGGAACATCCCTGTCAGATTCTTGCTGATATTATGACCATCATCGAGCAACTGCACCGGACTGAGAAGGTGAAGGTGGCATGGATTGGTGATGGAAATAATGTCTGCAATTCCCTTATCCTGAGCACCCCTTTAACCGGAATGGAAGTCAGGGTTGCAAGTCCCGCCGGGTATCAGCCTGTTGAGGATTACATCAGATATGCCTGTAGTAATGGAGGAGTTGTTGAAATATCAGAGGATCCAGTCTCTGCAGTGCGGGATGCTGATGTCGTCATGACAGATACATGGGTATCCATGGGCCATGAAGAAGAGACACGGGAGAGGGAGAAAGTATTTGCTCAGTATCAGGTGAACTCAGAACTCCTTGCGAAAGCCAGGCCGGGCGCAATCGTCATGCACTGCCTCCCGGCACACCGGGGATTTGAGATTACCGATGATGTGATTGACAGTCAGCAGAGCGTCGTATGGGATCAGGCTGAAAACCGTCTCCATATTCAGAAGGCTCTGCTTCTCAGGCTCCTGGCCTGATTTTCTATTTTGACGAAAATTCTCTTTTAAAGATGAACATCGTGGCGATGAAACCGAATACGATGTTCAGATAAAACATGATAAGCCGCCAGAGCAGGATAAAAATACCAAGCACAGCGGTTGGGATAAAAAGAGCATAGAGTGATGCTGCAGATAGCTCTGCTACCCCGGAAGCTCCCGGTGTAAGGGGAATCATGCTGACCAGGGCGATGATCACCTGAGCCAGGATGGATTCAGAAAATGATGGGGGAAGACCGATGCCCATCAGAATCACTGAGGCGACGGCAAACTCTGAAAACCAGAAGAGGATGGTATAGACGGAACCCCAGATAAAACCTGCTTTTCCATGGCTTGCAAAGGCATTAATCCCTGAGCAGAAGTTATCAAACTCCACATCAGTACTTGTGATGATCTTCTGGATTGAAGGGCGTTTCATCTTCACCTCAACCCAGTGAAGGAACCGCATCACCATTTTTTTGGCAGGATCCGGGTACCTGACTGCGTAGAAAAGAAGCACAACAAAGAGAATCAGGAGAAAGAGAGAGAAGAAAATCACAAAGATGATCCCGCTTGAAAGAGACCAGATAACACTTCCCATGATCAAAATGCTACAGATACTGAGCAGAACAAGCATGACGGCATCAAGGACACGTTCCATGATAACCACGGCAGTGGCATCACCGAGATTCATTTTGGCTTTATATAATTCATGAATCCGGACTGGTTCACCACCGGCCTGCCCCGGAGTCAGTGCACCAACAAGAAGATTGGCAACAACAAGGTTGAAGCAGTGGGAAAAGGGAACATGATAGCCAAGAGAGAGCGACATCTTCTGGACTCTGAGGGCCCAAATTGTGAAAGAAATGAACCGGAGAAGAATAGCAAGGAACAGGAAAAAAACGTTCATGTGGGTCAGATATTCCAGGGTCTCCTCATTAAAAGTGGATCCGACCATCACTGCCAGAATGACAGCACTTATCCCAAGAGAGAGATAAATCCATCTCTTCTGGCTTTTTTCCATATTACAGGCCTCGCATAAAAATGATCAACAATTCAGCAGATTGTACCCGGCTGACATAAGGATGTTATGGAAAGGATATCTATTCAGCTGCGCAACTCCGGAGTTAACCCGATTTTTTCCATAACTCTTCCAGCCGAATCATACCCGCCGTCGATAAACACGGCTCCGATCAGGGCTTCAATACATTCAGCAAGAACCCTGCCCGATGTCCAGATATGATTTCTTTTTTCTCCATTTCCCCAGGAAACATATTGATCCATCCGGATTCTCTCCGCAACCTGTCGCAACATGGACATATTCACGAGATCCATCTTCCTGACCGATATCTCACCTTTGTCAGATCCCCCATCCCTGACGAGGGCTGACAGAATATGAAGTTCAATCACCGCATCTCCGAGCGTTGCAAATGCATCCATGTGCATACCTTCTGAGTAATTCTGCTCCTGACAGAAGGCTTTGCGGGTAAGTGCCCGCTTCAGGATTTGCGGGTCCCTGAATGAATAGCCGGTAATATCAGATAATCCAGGCAGGGAATCCGGAGTCATGATATTTTGTGTTATCGGGAGAGAAATTCACAGATACTCTGTGCTGCTTTTTTTGCCCCGCCCATTGCCAGAATAACGGTCGCGGCACCGGTGGTTACATCTCCGGCAGCAAAGATCTTCGGATGGGCTGTCCGTCCATCGCCGTCAGCGACGATATTTCCATTGCGCCCACGCTCAACTCCGGGGATTTCCCTGACGAGGAGCGGATTGGGACCCTGACCGATGGCCTGAATGACCACATCACAGTCGATGGTAAAGAGGTCACCGTCAATCGGTTCTGCCGAAGGCCTGCCGCTTGCATCTATTTCACACATCTTCATTCTGATGCATTCGACCCCGGTTACCGCCTGTTCTCCAAGGATCCGGACAGGGTTGGCACAAGTGACAAATTCGATCCCTTCTTCATGGGCATGATGTATTTCAGCAAGGCGGGCGGGAAGATCCTCTACTCTTCTCCGGTATACAAGAGTCACCGTTGCTCCCATCCGACGGGCAGTCCTGGCTGCATCCATCGCCACATTTCCTCCTCCAACAACAACAACTCTGCTGCACCGTGCAACGGGGGTGTCATAGCGGGGGAACTGGTCTGCATGCATCAGATTTACCCGGGTCAGGAATTCATTGGCTGAATACACTCCGTTCAGGTTTTCTCCTTCGATTCCCATGAAATACGGAAGCCCCGCTCCGGTTCCGAGCATTACAGCGTCAAAGGAAAGGAGCTCATCAAGAGAAACACTTCTTCCAACCAGATGATTGAGCCTGACTTCCACCCCGAGTGAAAGAATCTGATCCAGTTCTGCTTTTACCACATCCTTGGGCAACCTGAAGGAAGGAATTCCATATGTCAGAACTCCTCCCGGACAATGCAGCGATTCAAACAGAACCACCTCGTGCCCTTCCCGTGCCAGTTCTCCGGCTGCTGTGATTCCGGCAGGTCCGGATCCCACAACTGCTATTCGGCGTCCGGTAGAAGATTTCTTTTCAGGAAGTACTACCCCGGATTTGCGTTCTTCATCAGCGGCAAACCGCTCCAGTTGTCCGATGCGGATCGGGGTATCTTTCTTTCCAAGAATACAGAGAACTTCACACTGGGTCTCCTGCGGACAGACCCTTCCACAGATGGCCGGTAGCATATTCTGGGTTTTTATAGATCTGGCAGCGGTGGAAAAATCTCCTTCTGCGATATATGCAATAAAGGCAGGAATATCGATATTCACCGGACAACCATCAACACAGGCAGGTTTTTTACATTGCAGGCATCGGTTTGCTTCAGCAATCGCTTCTTCTGGACTCATTCCGGAATCAACTTCAACAAAGTCATGGATCCTGATATCTGCAGGACGGTCTCCCATTATTTTCCCTCCCTGCAGGAACACTGATGCTGGTTCCAGAGTGCAAGCGCTTCCTTCTCATTCTCCATGTAATATCGCTGGCGCTGCATGAGCTGATCAAAATTTACGGTATGGGCATCGAACTCAGGACCGTCCACACAGGCAAAGACGGTCTTTCCGGCGACCTCGCATCTGCAGGAACCGCACATACCGGTTCCGTCAACCATGATGGGATTGAGAGAAACAAAAGTTTTGATTCCCTTTTCCCTGGTGACATTTGATGTTACCTTCATCATGATCGTCGGACCGATGATCCAGACCGCATCCACCGGCCGGTCTGCTATGATCTCCTTGAGCACATCAGCCGCAAACCCGTGTCTGCCCTTTGATCCATCATCGGTGGTGACATGCAGTTCATGGCAGACTTCCCGCATCTCATCCTCGAGAATCAGCATTCCGGCATTTCGTGCGCCGATAATTCCGATCACGGTATTTCCTGCTTCACGAAGTGCCCGGGCAATACAGGGAGTGGATGCAATACCTGCCCCTCCGCCGACGATGACACAGGTACCCCATCTCTGTATCTCACTCGGTTTCCCCAGAGGACCGACAATATCAGAAATACTTCCTCCCTTGGTAATGGATGCAAGAGCATGGGTGGTCTTTCCAACCGCCATAAAAATGATCCTGACAAGATCACCGGAAATCCGGGAGATTGTCAGGGGGATTCGCTCGCCGGTCTCGTCAATCCTGATGATAACAAACTGGCCGGGCTTTGCATTTTTCGCAATATGGGGTGCCCGAACCTGTATCTCAAAGATTTTATCTGCTATTTCCTGTGATTTTTCTATGGTATACAAACGAATGTCACATCCGAAGCTGGTCGTTGCCTTATTTATTACCCGTCCAGCTTCTTTACTTTACGCACCCGCACCGCAACCCCGCGACCTGACCGCACCATCTCATCAGCAGACATAACTGCCCGGCCGGTAGCCATCGCTTTCTCCCCGATGACCAGGACTTCGTCACCTTCCCGGATGGCGGGATCAGCCTCCACTACGCCAGGGGCAAGAATATCTCCCTGGGGAACAAAGGAGTCAATATATACCCGGTTACCCGTCTCAATCAGTGCCCATCCTTCAAAGGTAGGTCTGAGCATCCCGGTTGAAGGTTCCATCGAAAATAACTGACGCCGGTTCTGCCTGATTATCAGATCAGGGTAGGACCCTTTGACCTCAAGACCGGGAGTCCGGAGATCATAGTTGAACTGCATCGAGACCATCCCCCGGATCAGGTGGTTTTTGACTTTCCTCTCTCCGGAAAGAGCATCACTCAGATCACGAAGTGCTGCCGGATCTCCCGGATGGGTCGTACAGGTTGATTCAAGAATCACACCCGCCTTATCAGCTGCTTCCTGGGCGATTATCAGTGCATCTCCATCCAGATGGGCGATAACTCTCCGGTAGGGATGTTTCATCAGATATCCGGCAAGGGTTTCT
>CAZXRT010000001.1:0-17844 GCA_964642535.1 uncultured Methanospirillum sp. | reverse complement strand
AGGGTTTCTGCAATCAGGAATCGCTCTTCATGGTCCCAGTATCCGGTCACCGGGACATCATAATGAGCCGCAGGGTACACAAGTTCAAGATCCCGGGGTACCACACCGAGCGGGGAGGTCAGGATCAGTTCATGAGCACGCCTTCCGACTGCGCTGATGTACCGGTGATGACTTTGGGAGAGGGAATAGGGCTTTCGTGCCGAGCATGGAAGCAGTACGGCAACATCGGTAAGAGGGGGAATGTATCGGTTGATGAGCCGGTCTGCAAATCGTTTCACTTCAGGCCGGTGAATGCTGTCTCCGGAAGAAGCGATGAAAGGGGCAGAGCGGGCGACAGGTGTGTGTTGTTCCATCCACCCCGTCCGGTCCAGATGCCTCATCATAGAGACATATGCCGGGCGGGTACGGATCCTGCCTTCTAATAACTCCCTGAATGTCCCGTTCCTTATCCGTGCCCTGACGATTGCCAGTTCCTGCTGAAGAGAATACCGGTTATGGAGCTGTAGATCCCCGTTCATACAACCCGGACACTGGCACAGCCCCTCTCCCATTACCGAAGAGGGATACTCACCATCTGTCAGGCAGAAGATTTGTTGTGAAGATTTGAGATCCACTGCCGTGAAATCAAACAGATCAAATCCTGTATGAACAAGAATTGCGATATTTTCCGGAAGAGCGCTGCCAGGAAGATACCAGCAGGTATCAGGAGGAAAACGCTCTTTAAGGATCAACAGGTGCCTGACCAGATCTCGTGGATTTGCCAGAAGTGTGTGCCAGTTCGGAGTAATTACCACATCCCCGGAGGAAACCTCTCCATCATGGTGGATGTGCACCGGAACAGGCTGCTCTTCGTCACGGGTAAGATACCGCTGGACAAATGAAGGTTCATCATCAGGAAAGACCGCATCAAGGCAACGCTGCCTGAGGGCCGGGAAGATCCCGGTTGTCTCGTACACTCCGGGAAGCAGATATTCCTCCTCTTCAATCCGCAATCTCCCTGCTCTTGCTGTCCCGTCCCGGTTTGTAAACTCACAGGTTCTCACACTCAACCTCCACACCCGGTGCCATCTCTGAAACAATCTCCTTCCAGCAGGAACGACACCGGACAATGATACGGGAATCCGGATTTCCCTTTGAGAGCTGATCAATCCCGATGCATCCGGACCTCACCATAACTTCATCCCAGTCCGGAATCTCACTCTGTCCGATCGGAAAGGTTTCAGAAAGTTCGGGAGGATATGGCCCAAAGGGGGGTTTGAAGAAGAAAACCGTATCATAGCCTTTGTGCATCTTCTGATCAAACGTAACCAGACAGGTCTTTTTTGCCTGGAACCGGGGGACCATCCGGTGGTATCGCAGTACCTCGGTTCTGTTGCAGCTCTCACTCCCCCGATAGAAGAATCTTCGTTTTGAGACACGATCCTGCTGCTCAAGTACCGGCCCATACTTCAGGAGTTCCCTATATCCCCGAAGCAGCTGCGGATGTCCTCTGCATCGTTCATCAACAAGTTCCCAGAGAACCCCGTCTTTTATCGCCTGACGGATCCGGTTGATCTCTGCAAGGGTTACATAAAGATTGTGTAGAGCCAGTAATCTCTCCCGATCCGGAGCTTTTTGAAGTGACTCAGCCGTATGGGAACTGCATACCCGGCAGGCACAGGGGAGATATGTCAGTTCATTCAGGTGATAACTCCCATGAACGGTCATGTATCTGCCATCCTTTGCATACAGGGCATATGCGGCAGAATCAAACAGATCGCACCCCATAGCAACGGCAAGGGCAAACATCGAAGGATGACCGGCACCAAAGAGATGAATGCAGATCCCGGGATTCAGTCCTTTTTTGGCTGCCATCACCACTCGAACGAGATCCTTATACCGGTATGCCTCCATCAGGGGAACAACGGCGCCAATGGGGCAGAACCGTATACCCAGTTCAGAGAGGGTTTTTCCTGCCTCCTGTCTGAGATCTTCATTCAGTCCCCCCTGCAATGGACCGGCAAGGGTATGGTTTTCATGATCAGCAAACCCAATCGCTTCGCGTATCCGGTCCATGGTAACAGCCATATCTGATTCCACCTGTTCCCGGGAACTGTCTGGATGGGTGGGAATGTCGAGTGGAACAATGATATCGCTTCCAATTCCCTGCTGAAACTCGATCGTCTGCTGGTTGGATATTTCAACTTCACCATACACCGAGAGCTGGAAAGAACCGGAATCTGTCATGATCAGTCCGTCAAAATCCAGCATCCGGTGCAGACCTTCACTCAGGGCACGTTCCCTGAATTCATTACTGCGTGATATAATGTAGGCGTTGGTGATCAGGGCCTGCACCCCCATCTCCTGCATTTCCCGGGGAGTGACCACGGGAAGATGAGGGTTTATCACCGGAAGAAGGGCAGGTGTGCGGATGGTTTTTTTCCCATCGCTGAGCCGGCCTATCCTGCCGGCAATATCTTTTTCAAGGATCTCAAATGAAAGTGCCATTAATCGTATTTCTCGCTAAATATCTGACCTTCAAAGGTAAATACCTGTACCGCATCCTCAAGCCATGCCTTAGCGGGCAGACCTGCCTTCATACAGGTATGGTCAAGAAACTCACGGGTATTCCATTTCCATTCAACCGGTACCTGTGGGAGCAGAAGACCGGAGCGCCCATATCCCTTGACAATCAGGCCATGTCTGCCCACCTCGATAGATTTTTCGCGTTGCCGGGATGGAACCTGAAGCAGCTCAGGTTCAGTCAGAATAGTAACTTCTACAGAAATATCAGAAAGTTCTTCCTGGGTAACCGGTGGGAAACGGGGATCTCCGGTTGCAGCACTACAGGCTGCGTCATGAATTGCTTCCCGAAGAGGAAGAACCGGGTGAGGAAATCCGATACACCCTCTAAGGTCTCCGTGTTTTGTCAGGGTAACAAAGACTCCCCGTTTTTGAGCAAAAATCTTTGTCCATTCCGGTTCAGCAAACCGGATCTTCGCGATATGCTCATGGAGAACATTCCGGGCATAGGAGAGGGCCGTCTTCCCCTCCCCGGCAGTGAGCAGTTCCATGTTGCCTATATACGAGCCTCCGGAAAATATAGTGTATCCTTCAAATGGAAATGGCGCCTGGTTATCATGGATCCTGATCCTTAATACACTGATAAAACCTAACGCTAATACAATCCCGATATACATTTCAGGATGAGGAGTATCAGATGAACCACCAGCCACTGAGTTCACGATCAGGGGTATTAATTCTCCTTCTTTTCTGTATTGCCTTCATATCATATCCAATCCAGGCCCAGCCCGATTCTGCTTCATTTGAGAAGACCGGTGAGATCTTTTCCGGATCAATTCCATCAGGTGACGGAATTGTTTCCATTAAGGCTGCCTCAGGGAAATTATACCAGATACCTGCGATGTCTCCTCTTGGAGTCGTGCAGGCTCTTGCCGGAACGGATAGTATCGACTCCTATCAGATCGGAGATGAACTCATTGTAAAAAAGGGCATCCTGATTCTTGACGGAATTAATAATCTGACTTATTCAGGAGATAATTGCTGGTTCGTTCAGGTAAATAACAGGCAGCTCCAGGATTATTATCTTCCGACAAAAGATGCCCTCAACACATATCCTCTAAGTAACGGGGATGTGATTCTCTATGCCTATGGAAACCCGACACGGCCGCTCTCTGAGGCAGTTGCCACAATGACCGTTACCATCGGTTCTCAAAACAATCAGGGAGTTCCGGTCACTCCGGTCGCTACCATCCCTGTTACCCCGGTTTCCTCCCCCGTTCTCACATCTGTCCCGACTCCGGTTGTCACACCACCGGCACTCCCGTCCCCCACCCCAATTCCGATTCCAACTGAGACTCAGCCGGTGATAACTCCTGAACCAACTCAGCAATCTGGCCCGGAAAAGGATCCAAACCAGCCGGTATTCGAGGGTAAAGATCTACAATCTTCTCAGCAATCATCAACTTCCGACACCGAAAAGGATCCAAACCAACCGGTGTTCGAGGATGAAGACGATGATGTAGAGGAAGAGACTCTGACGACAGAACCCGAAGAAGAGAAAGAACCGGAAGATCAGGATGAAGAAGAGAGAGAAGATGTCACTCCGGAACGGACATCTACATCCGGCTCATCTGGTCAGGATGTTCTCTATGATAACTCATTATCCGTCCCGTCAGGCACAATCAATATTACCGCTGATTCAGGTATGGATTACGATATACCGTCGAATACTCCTCTGGGTCTGCTCCAGCTGCTCTATAATAACGGAAATATCAACTCCCTGTCTGTGAGTGATAAGGGGATGAATAAGGGAGGTATTCTGACAATCATGGGAATTAATGAATATCAATTCGGAGATAACGGCTGGTTTGCCCAGATCAATGACAATACCCTGAAAGACTGGGCGAGCCCTGGATCCGACGGACTAAACATCAGGACCTTTGGGAGCGGTGACAGAGTAACTTTCTATTACGGTACCATGGACCAGTATCCTTCATCAGCAAAAGCAGTAATTTATGTCGATATTGATTAAACCCGGCATAATCTGCATCTTTTTTTAAAAATACATATTCCCAGATATTCACTCCCAGGATAGATATTGAAGATAATTCATTTCTTCTCATGACGACTATTCATACAGGAGAGGGAGAGTGCGGCTGACGGTAACAGGATATTCCTGTGGCTGAGGAAAGTCCCTCCACCAATCGGGTACGCAGCCCCGTTAACGCGGGGGTGGCGAGAGTCACGGCAATGGCACAGAAACGACACGGCCTGTCCGGAGTCATGATGCAGACCTAAAACTGCTGAACTGAGATGAACAGGAGCCGATGGAACGGTGAATCCCTGCGGGTGCAAGCCGGAACAGGGCACACAGACAACCCGATGTCTGCCCGGGTTCGGCGCTAAGCTGAATGCCGCATTGAACAGAAGGGGGCTTACTCCTCCCACTCACTTCTTTTGAAACGATTCAAGTAGCTGTGATTTCTATTGCTATACATGGAACCATCAGCAGGTCAGACAGGGTATACATTCCTGATGCAGACCCGTCTGCAGGATATCACACCTCCATCCACGGTTCAGCAATCAGGAAAGGTGTGCGGGATATGTGAACCATCTCAAAGCCTTATCCATCTCCCCAGCCCTTCAGATATCCCGTTTGATCCGATCCTTTTATTTGACTCGATGGACTCACGACGGACAATCAGAGACTTTTCTGAGGATCATCTGAAAAAATGGGAATTGTCACTCATGCTTCATTATACCCAGGGAGTCAGTGATGGAGACGGGAATCAGAGCCTTCGTACGGTTCCATCTGCCGGAGCCCTTCATCCGTTTGAAACGTATATCGCAGTAAACCGGGTGGACGGTTTAGAAAAAGGCATATACCGGTATCTGCCCCTGGACCACGCCCTGGTAAAGGAACAATGCCACTCCGGAGACACGGAATCTATTGCAGCATCATGCAGAAGGCCGGAACTGGTAATCAATTCTGCTGTTACTTTCGTCTGGATTGCCATTCCAGACCGGATCATCTGGAAATTCGGATCGCGCGGGTGGCGCTACCTGTTGATTGAATCCGGTCATATCTGTCAGAATCTGTACCTGGTTGCAAACGGCCTTGGCTGTGGAACCTGTGCAATCGGATCATTCAGGGATGATGAAATCAACTGTGCACTCGCAATCGACGGAAAAGAACAGTTCTGTATTTATATGGCTGCAGTAGGCCGGAAAAAAGAATGAATGAGATTTACACAAAATCCGGGGGACGGATCGGAACCCCCCGGTCAGCAAGATACTCTTTCACTTCCCGAACGCTCATTTCCCCATAATGAAAAACACTCGCAGCAAGAGCTGCATCTGCTCTTCCTGACACAAATCCATCATAAAAGTGGGACAGTGTGCCGACTCCTCCTGATGCAATAACCGGAATCCCCACCGAGTCAGAAATCGCTGATGTAATGGGAATGTCAAATCCATTCTTTGTTCCATCAGTCTCCATCGAAGTGAGGAGGATCTCACCAGCCCCCCGATCCTCAGCCTCCCGCGCCCATCTGATAGCATCAATACCGGTAGGACGTGAACCGCCATAGGTGACTACTTCATACCAGCATCGCGACCCATCAGGTAGAAGAACGGTCAAAGCATCAGGATTGGGAGTCATGTTTCTTTTCACATCAATCGCAACCACGATACACTGTGTCCCAAAGGCCCGTGCCCCTCGTTCGATGAGCGTCGGATCTTCCACGGCACTCGTATTCATACTCACCTTGTCAGCACCGGCCCGCAATGTCTGCTGTATATCATCAAGTGTCCGGATTCCTCCTCCAACCGTTAAAGGGAGGAACAACCGGTCTGCAGCTCTCCTGATAACATCAATGATCATCCCCCTTTTTTCTTTTGAGGCGGTAATATCAAGAAACACAACCTCATCTGCGCCCTGTTCATTGTAGCGTTCAGCCAGTTCCACCGGATCACCGGCATCGCGTAGTCCGACAAAATTTGTGCCTTTAACGACCCGGCCATCTTTGATATCAAGGCAGGGGATGATACGGCGGGTGAGAACCATACCTGATATTTCATCTGCTGAGCCTGATGAGGATTATGATGCCGTTCCTCATCTTTTATCAGGCACGGGATCCTTACCTATAGGAAGATACGATTTTTCCGGACGCTGCGCATCCCCTTATCGGGAAAGCCGGTCCGGAGTCCATACCGGAGTAATCATGGATTCAGGAGAACTCAAAATAGCATGGGCCGGACAGTATATGCCGGTTCTCAGTTCCATTGCAGAGCGGTTCAGAAAGGAAAGACCTTTTAAGGGTATGACCATCGGCATGGCTCTGCATGTCGAAGCAAAGACTGCCAACCTGGTGAAAACCCTTGCAGCCGGAGGAGCCAGGGTTGTTATCACCGGATGCAATCCGCTCTCCACCCAGGACGATGTTGCACAGGCCCTCGACCGTGTTGATGGCGTGACCTGCCATGCGAAACGCGGATGCAGTGTTGACGAATACTATCATGCGATGGATGCTGTACTGGATGCAAAACCAGACATTACCATTGATGACGGGATGGATCTCATCCACCGGATGCATACTTCACGACGTGATGTCCTCAGTTCGGTGATCGGAGGATGCGAGGAGACCACAACGGGAATTCACCGTCTCCGGGCCATGGCTGATGAAGGAAAACTCGAATTCCCTGTCATTGCAGTAAATGATACCCCGATGAAAAGATTCTTTGACAATGTGCACGGGACCGGGGAAAGTGCTCTGACAGCAATCATGGCAACCACTAACAATCTGATTGCAGGGAAATGGGTGGTTGTTGCCGGATTCGGATACTGTGGGCGGGGTATTGCAAGAAAGGCAGCCGGACTCGGAGCAAAGGTTATCGTCACCGAAATTGACCCGCGAAGGGCTCTGGAAGCATACATGGAAGGATTTCATGTCATGCCGATGGAAAAGGCAGCAGAAAAGGGAGACATCTTCATAACGACCACCGGAAACAAGGATATCGTCACCAGTCACCACTTTTCAAAGATGAAAGACGGAGTTATCCTCTCCAATGCCGGTCATTTCAACGTTGAGATAGATGGAGCCTGGCTCTCGGCACATGCCGAATCGATTGTCGAAAGGGACGGGATCTCGAGCTATGGTATCGGGGGAAAGACCATCCATCTCCTTGCCGAAGGCAGACTGGTGAATCTTGCCGTGCCCAAGGGAATGGGTCATCCTATAGAGGTTATGGATCTCTCGTTTGGTATTCAGGCTCTTGGAACCAGGTTTATCGCACAGCACCACAAAGAACTCGGCCCCGGTGTTCATGCTGTGCCGGATGAGATCGACCGTGAAGTCGCATCCATTAAACTGACCTCACTTGACCTTGGAATCGATAGTCTCAGTGCAGAACAGACAGAATATATGGCCAGCTGGGATGTTGGCACGTAAAAACTTTTTTTAGTGAACGCCTTTATCTTTTAGGTTGGTTGCAACCTTCGGATCGATACTTGCTGCCTTCTGAAAACAGATAAATGCCTCTCTTTTAGCGCCAAGATCATCAAGAATGACCCCTTTATTCAGCAGGGCTCCAACATGCCGGGGGTCCAGCCGGAGTGTCCGGTCATAACACTGAATGGCTTCTTTGTGCCGGATCAGGTCCGAATAGATGAGACCCATATGAAACCAGGCAGATGCAAAGTTCGGGTCAATGTTGGTTGCCTGGGTAAATGCCTGCAGAGCTTCATAATACTGCTCAAGAGCACGATGTATTTTACCCTTGTTATAGTACGCCTTTACATTCCACTTATCAAGGCCAATTACCTTGTTATATGATACAAGGGCTTCTTCATATTGCTTGGACTTGTGCAGGATAAGGCCCCGGTTGAACCATGCCTCGACATTATCAGGATTATCTGCAATTGCCAGTTCATAGTACTGCAGGGCATCCACGTGCCGCTTCATCTTGTGGAAACAGGCGGCACGATTCTTCATCGCCTCAGAATGCCTGGGATCAAGTTTGAGCGTATTCTCATAGCACTGGAGAGCTTCTTCATACCGCCGGAGTTTGTGGAAACACAGTCCCCGAAGATTCCATGCATCGGCACTCCACTTGTCGATGACAAGTGCTTTTTTCGTAGCATCGAGTGCTTCCTCGATCTTGTTCACTTTTAAAAGCAGATCTGCCCGTGAGAGCCAGGCACTGATCTCGCGGGGAGTTATCTCGATCAGTTTGGCAGAACTCTGCAGTGCTTCCTGGTACCGGTTCATCTTAACAAAGGAACGGATCTTATACAGCCACGCAGAGAGATTCCTCTTGTCCAGTTCGAGAACCTTGTCAAAAGCAGTCAGTCCGTTCACATATTCCCCGGTTTCAAAGAGACAGATTCCCCTGTGCAGCCATCCTGCCATCTCTTTGGGGTTAAACTGGGTCGCCGAATCGAATGCTGATGCCGCATCCTTGAATCGTTTCAGGTTCTGAAGACAGTATCCCTTAAAAAGCCAGGCTCGTGCCTGCCTGCGATCCAGGGATATGACCTGATCAAACGAGATAAGGGCTTCTTCATCCCGATGAAGGTTGAACAGACAGTATCCCTTAAAGAGCCATGCTTTGATCTGCGATGAATCTAGAGAGATGACCTTGACAAAACAGGTAAGAGCCTGATCATACTCTTTGCGGTTGTGAAGGATACTTCCCCGGTAGAGCCATGCCTGCGCCTGGTTAGGATCAATCGTGATAGCCTTGTCAAGGAAGGGGAGTGCTTTGTCATATTCTCCGGCCTGGACAAGATTCACCGCGGTGGCATAACAGACATTTCCCAGTTCCTGACCTGAAAGAGAGACTCCCGGAATGGCACCGGATTCTGACTGCTGATCTGACTCGAACTCATCAATAATCTCCAATGCTTCGAGTTGTTCTTCAAGGATCCTGCTTTCAGGAATGATCCCGGCATTCGAAGCTGCATCAGAAAGGTACTGGCTCTCAGGTATCTGCTGGTCTTCAGACTGAATATCTCCCTTTTCAGATTCTGATTGTTTTGAAGAATCTTTCAGATAATCAGAGGGGAAAACATCATCAGGAATGGGGTCATCTTCCAGCGGTTCATCTGAATCATAGTCCATCTTTGCATGGACAGGATCGACAGAGATAGCAATACTTAGTGGTTCTCCTGCTGACTGGACTGATGAAGATGAGTCAGTATCAGACGGGTCACAGATGGATGAATCAGTCGGCAATGTTGGCGCCGGTTCTTCATATTTTACCGGGTTTGCAGGGATGTCATCCAGCAGATATGTGATCATCTCCTGGAACTGGGTGGTGGTAATCTCCCCTTTTGCCAGCCTGATTTTTAATATTTTTATGGGATCTTCTTCAGACATCCACCACTCCGCACGTACAGGAAATTGGGTGCACAATACATTAAAACTATTTTAAACCCTTCTGGATCGCTGTGGATCTTCAGCCTTGCCTGGTTTGTGAAAATTCGTGTTGCTTTTTTGATCTTGTCTTGCTTCACCGGATCTTTTCGGTTTTTTAACGCTTGTCTTATGAAACCCGTTTTTCTCACCGGCCATCGTGAAAGTTTTTCTCCTTTTGTCTTCCGCTTTTACTGCTGACTCACGTGAAGGATCTTCTGATTCAGGTGCTACTTTCTCGATCCTTGTATCAGGCATGATGATCAGGTTCCATGCATCATGTGTTTTATGCCTGCGGACCTGAACCTGATGAAAGATAAGAATCTGCCCATAAGTTCCGGATAAGAGCGCAGAATGACCGGGTCGCCGGTTTCGTCCGGATAGAACAGCATACACCGGGTCCTGGCATGTCCCATCACAGATCTTAAAAATATGCATCCCCCGAGTTCCGATATCACCGGACATCAGTGCGCCGGTAACATGAACAACCCTCCGGTGATACCGCTCCAGGTCAGAAAGACGAATCATGTGAGATTTGGGAGGAATCCGATATGAACATCGGGAAACTGGCTTTTTCGCCAGAATCAGGTACGAATACTTGATGTCAGTATTATAAAACCGGTACTCTTCGCCTTGTCCGGCCATCAGGATCATGAGGGGAGAAGGCATAATCGGTTCCTGCTGCTGAAATGTCCAGCATGTAGTAGGTCTGCAACTCATGCCCCAGGGGTATGAACAGGGTGCATACACATGAAATCCACGGGTAACCAGGTCTCCCTGTATCATTCTAAGAGTAGTGGCATGTCGCAGTTCAGCAGGTTCAACAATGATCACCAGTCCATCATCTTCAAGTCTTTCTGCATATGCAGCCACAATTGATGCTTTTTCCCGTATAGACAGCCCTTCCAGTTCAGCCAGGACATTCTGAAAGGTGATCAGGTTCACCTTTGCCGGAAGGTCCGGATGGTTTTCAGCGGATATCCGGACCAGGTCTCCTGAAAGAGGAAGATGCAGACGAATCTGGGGAGCAGATTGTGCATATCCATCAACCAGGTACTTATACGCTTCCCGGTGCTCTTCTGATCGTTCAAGAGCATAAATCTCAAGCAAATGGTCTCCTTTCTCCTTCCAGAGATCGATCATGGCTAAAGGAACCACACCCGGCCCGGTTCCAATATCCAGGAGAACAGTATTATTATTAATTCGGCCTTCTTTGTCCAGATCCTGCAGGATGGAGCGGAACTGAAAGAAATACACAGGAAGGTGATAGGCAAGGTATGCGAAAATATCATATGCCCTCCCGTATTTTATCGATTTTCCCGGTTTATCATGCCAGTATGCGGCTTTTTGTGCCATAACCGACTGCCGAAGTTTTTCAAGGAATACCGGATCATCGATCTCTTTTCCGGTTTTTTTTCTGATATATGAAGAGATGAGATCATACATCAGTGACGGCAGGCCGGCCCGGTTGTCCTTACCATCCCGGATGGGTTTTGATGATTTTTTCACATCCTCTCCGTCTATTCCCCTCCTGATATCTGAAGCGGCTGGACTGTGCTTTTTCCTGACCGGAGTATGTCGTTTCGTTTTTCCTGACGGGGTTTTCGTTCGGGTAACCATGGATGGGATCTCCGCTTGATTGTGAAAGATGAAGGTGTTAAGGATTTTCAATCAGGGTATCTCACCCTGCTGCCACACTTCTTTGACTGACTTATGATTGTATGCCCGGTGTAATATCTTATACCAAGGAGAGATGCACGGATGAATATAAATCCTCTGAGAATAGAGTGACAGTAACAGAGATAATGGCAGTTCCTCGGGGAATCGGCCATCGTACTGAATTTAAAAACCGATCTTTTCAACGGAGGATGGATGGACAGGAAGGGCACGTTTTTCAGGGTATCTTCACTCTCCTTTCTCATCATGGTCACGATGATTGCAATCATCATAGCCGTTGTTACCCTTCTTTCAGCGGTCGCCTACATGGAAACCCGCTCCAACCTTGAAGTACAAAAAGATCTCTCGCAGAAGAATGCACAGCAGCATCTGTCAGACTCTATCATCGTGGTTGCAAATGGCCTCAGATTGTTTGAACTAACCTATGATAAAGAACTCAGGCAGGCCTTTGTTCCCTTTATCGATGCGTATAATCTGTCTTCCGATGATCCGATGAAGATCGATCTGGCAACGATCAGAAACAGATTATCTCCGGCTATTGCATCGAGAACAGATCTATATATCATCGATGAGAAAGGAGTCGTCATAAACGCGACGTATTCCGGTGACATCGGACTTGATTTCTCTCAATGGCCTGCAGTATTTCAGGATATCACCCAAATCAGGCTTGGTAATGAATATAGTTCAGATCGTGCGGTCATCGGATTTAGTCCTGATAAGGAGACACGCAAATTTGCCTATATGCCAACTCCGGATCATCGCTATCTTCTGGAATTATCGATAACAGTTGATGAGTATTCAAAGGACCGTTCTGCTTTTTCATTCCTGTCAGTGGCAGATTCTATTGAGGAAAAATATCCCGATATCATGTCTGTAACATTATATGACAGCATGATACGGGAAGTGACCAGTGATGATGAGAGAGAACCGGTCTCTGATCCTGCCATTCGCGATATAATTACATCCGTCTTTGACAGGCAAAGTCCTGTCCTCATATCTGATATCAGGAACCATTCTGAGAAGAGATTTATTTTCATTGATTCCGGAGGAGATGAGACCGTATCTGACAATATGCTCGATATTGTGGCCAGGGTCGATTATGATACATCTGAATTTGCCTCCCGCCTGAATTCAACGTTCTCATATCATCTTCTTATCGCAATCATCTCAGGATTGTCAGGAGTGTTATTTGTCTATCTTCTCACCCGGTATCTGACCGAACCAATCACCCGGATCATTGAAGATATTGATGCAATAGCCAAAGGCGATCTTGACCATCCCATCCATCAGACCGGCAGTCCGGAATTTTCCCGCCTTGAAGGAAGTATCAACCTCCTTGTCCAGTCGATGAAATCACTCATCGGCTCTCTCAGGGAAAAAGAAGAACACCTTGCGGTGAGTGAGAAGAGATACCGATCCCTGATTGAGCACCAGACGGATCTGATTCTGAGGTTTGATTCAACAGGGAGGATCGGTTATATGAATGAGCCGTTCTGCAGGTACTTCGGGATTTCAGATAGTATCGGTATGACTCTCTTTGATATCGGAACCGGAGAGAAAAAAGAGAGTATTGAGATTTTTATCAGACAACTTCAGGAGAAAACCCAGAGACAAACCTTTGAACAGCGGTTGATGTTCAACGGGAAGAAAGAGAACTGGATCTTATGGAACAGTGAGCCGGTTAGTGATGAAAACTCGGGCATCGTTGAATATCTGGCAGTAGGTAGGGACATTTCCCTTAGAAAAGAGGCAGAAATTGCCCTTCGGGAGAGCGAAGAAAAATACCGGACCCTGATCTCCAGCCTTCCTGACTATGTGATTGTCCATCAGAATTCTCTCATCGTCTATGCCAATGATGCAGTTATCGAGGAACTTGATTATTCTCCTGAATCATTCATCGGATCGTCAATATTTGATCATATCTATGAAGAAGACATTCCATTAGCGCAGAACAACATCAACCGTAGGATCAACGGGGAACGAGTGGATGATTATGAAGTCCGTATCCTGTCCAGGGATCATGCTATCCGGACAGTCAATGCAAGAGCTGCTCCGATCACATATAATGATAAACCAGCCATTATTGCAGTTCTTACGGACATTACCGAGAAAAAAAATGCCGAACAGAAATATCAGGAAGGAGAAATCCGTTACCGGAGTCTTATTGAACAACTGAACGAAGGAATCTGGATGACGGATGAGAATGCAATAACCACCTTCACCAATGCAAAGATGCAGGAACTGCTCCATTATGGGAAGGATGAATTAGTGGGAAAATCATTTTTCACCTTCATCTCACCAGATAAAATCGGTTTCATCATGGATCGGATGATCAATAGAAAATCGGGGATTTCTGACCGGTACCCGATGACTTTTATTACCAAAGACGGGACAAGAATTTTTACCGAAGTATCAGTCACCCCTTCCTTTAGTGCTGAAGGACAATTTTCCGGCTCCTTTGCATTAATAAGTGATATTACCGAAAGAAAACTCAACGAGCAGAAAATTTATGATTATACGCGGGAACTGGAGCAGAAAAACCGCGAACTGGAAGGTCTCAGGGATCAGTTATTTATCATCAATGATAATCTTGACAAGATCGTTCATAAAAGAACAGAACAGGTGATGAGTCTTCTCAAGCAGAAAGATGAGTTCATCATGCAGCTCGGGCATGATCTCAGAACCCCCCTCACCCCGATCATCGGATTACTCCCCGAACTGATAGGTGAGGAGCGTGAAGGTGAAACCCGCCAGGCACTTGCAATTATCGAGCAAAACGTCCGCTATATTCATGACATGGCGAACAAGTCCCTGAAACTGGCCCGGATGAATTCATTTTCCATAAATCCGGAGATTGAACCGGTTCAGGTCGAAAAAGCCATTACAGAGATACTCAAAGTTCATGAACAGGATATCAGGATGGCGGGGATTACAACAACAGTATCCATCCCGGACAATCTGGTCATTGCTGCAGATAAAATTCTGTTTCATGAACTGATCGAGAATATTATCTCCAACGGAATAAAGTATATTCAGCGAAAAGATGGACTCATTCTCATAACTGCAGAACGTGGTGCTGATTTTATTCACATCACCATCAGGGATAACGGGATAGGCCTGCGCGCAGAAGAGACGGAAAAGGTTTTTGAAGAATTTTACAAGTCAGACTTGTCAAGACATGATAAATCTTCAACCGGACTCGGGCTTGCCATATGCAGAAAGATCGTACAAAATCATGGAGGAAGCATCCGGGCAGAAAGTCCGGGGCCCGGAAAAGGAACCAGTTTTATAATCACGCTTCCCATATGGAATGAATAGGTAAGATGAAAAGGGCAGATTATGACTGATGATATTCAGAAAGGAATAATGGTCGTTGATGATGATGAAGATATCCTGTTTACTGTCCGATCAATCTTCAAACGTCACGATGTTCCCGTAATAGTCGCAAAAAGCGGCCCGGAATGCCTCGAATTTCTCGGTAAGGGTTTCAAGGGTGTTGTACTGATGGATATCATGATGCCCGGGATGGATGGATGGGACACAATAAAGGAGATCGTGGATCGCGGGTATGCTGATGATCTGATCATCTCAATGTTCACCGCAAAGGATGTTCCAGACACAAAAATGGAATATCTCAAGGAATATGTGATAGATTATATCACTAAACCGTTTGAGCCACAGGAGCTCATTGAAATTGTCGATGAATACCTTGAGATGATGTAAATTCGCTCTGCAATAAGCCCATGAAATTTATAATCATCGGTTCTTCAACAGGCGGACCGAGAATCCTGTTTGATATTTTTACTGATCTTCCCCGGCAGCGGGCAGTCATCGTTATTGTACAGCATATGCCTGCATCCACGACGACCCGGCTTTCCAAGCGTTTATCACAACTAACAGAAAATCCGGTCATTATTCCGGATGATGGCGCCCGGATTAGTGCCGGCACCATTTACATCGCTCCTGGAGACATGCATCTCACGGTCCATAATTATGAAACCATCCACCTGGGCAGTTCAGAGAAGGTAAACTTTGTCAGACCATCCATTGATGTCTGCATGCTTCCCCTGCAATATGAACTCAAACACGAGCTGCTCGGGGTGATCCTGACCGGGATGGGAATCGATGGAGCCGAAGGGCTTTCACACATGAAGGATATCGGGGCAACCACGATTGCCCAGGATCCGAAAACCTGTACTATCAAAAGCATGCCAGAAGCAGCAATAAAAACAGAAAAGGTAGATTTTATCCTTAAACCAGACGAAATCAGAACAAAAATCGTTGAGTTTGGAAAATTATAAGGTCCTGAGTTTAAAGACCTCCATCTCCTTATTCATATTCCCTACTGCTTTATTGATAAGTTCAATAATGTCGGTGATCTGGGATACCACCGCCAGAGCTTCTTCACTTGTAGCTGATGAATGAGTTGCATCATCTGCAGTCTTTTTGACAAGCGTGCTCATCTCGTTTGCACTCGCGGTGATCTCCTCAAATGAAGCAGCCTGCTGCTCTGTCGCTCTCGCGATTGTAAGCATCTTCTGGTTGATGGTGTCAACGGCCTGGGTCAGTTCAGTGAACACATTCAGCGTATCGATCATGGCCTGGTTTCCTTCATGCACCGCTTTGGTCGACGCTTCAATGGCAACGGCAGCATTATCAGATTTGCGTTCCAGGCCCTGAATCATATCAGCAATCGATTCTGCAGAGGTTCTCGATTCCTGTGCAAGAGATTTCACTTCTGATGCCACAACGGCAAATCCCCGGCCTGCATCGCCCGCACGTGCAGCTTCGATGGCAGCATTGAGAGCGAGAAGGTTCGTCTGGTTTGAAAGGTCTGTGATGATATTGACGATCTTTTTGATCTGGTTCATCTCACTTCGGATCTCCGTGATGATCGTCTCTACCTCTGAGGAAGAACGGGTGATACTTGCAATACCCTTGTCTGCATTCTCAGCATATTCAGTCCCTTTCTTGGCGAGGTTGTTTGCATCTTCACTCAGCCTGGCGACAGAATCCGCGTTTCCGGAGATCTCACTGACCATGATAGTCAGATCTGACATCGCATGAAGCACCTGATCAATCCCGTCTTCGGCTTTTGCAGCATTGTCAGAGGTTACCTCTGCATTGAGGGAGATCTCTCTCGCTCCGCGGCTCACATCTTCCACGCCAAACTGTGCAGTCGATGCATGATGGGCAAGGGCATTCACTTCTTCCTTTAACTTCCCTATGGTTCCAGATATCTCGTCACCAATATGATTCAGAGATGACTTGAACATGGAAAACTGACCATCTGCATGGATTGCTGAATCAAATGATGTGCTGAAATTACATGTTGCGTAATCATCAGATACCCTCATCGCCTCCCGGAGCGGACCGACCACTGCATCGAGTACCTGGTTCATTCCGGTTACCACCCGTGAGTAATCACCCAGATGGCGGGACGGGTCGGCACGGACATCCAGATTTCCTTTCACGGTTGCATCAGAGAGAAGGTTCACATCATCAATCAGAAGATGAATTGCCGTAATACACTGGTTGAGATTGTTCTTGATCTCGTTGAAATCTCCCTTATAATCCTGGGTGATGACCGGTGGAAGGTCTCCTTTACTGATCCGGTCGATGTATTCGGCAGCAAGGTTTAACGGACCGATGTACGAGTCAAGCATCTTGTTGATACCTTCTATCATCCTGCCGTTTTCCCCGGGATATTTGGAAAAGTCTGCCCGGACATCAAGTTTTCCATCGATTGCAGCCTGGATAAGCATCTTGATGTCTGCGTTTCTCATATGGACGACATCAATCAGGGCGTTGAGATTGTTCTTAATCTCGTTGAAATCTCCATGATACTCTTCCGTGATCTTTGGAGGGATATCTCCCTTGCTGATCCTGTCAATATACTCGGCCGAGACATTGATAGGACCGATATACGCATCAAGCATATGATTGATCCCATCGATCATCTTCCCGTTCTCACCCGGATACTTCGATGAATCAGCACGGACATCCAGTTTCCCATCGACTGCTGAATTGATGAGCATCTTGATGTCTTCATTTCTCATATGAACAACATCGATCAGGGCATTGAGGTTGTTCTTAATCTCATTGAAATCGCCACGGTAATCATCGGTGATCTTTGGAGGGATATCTCCCTTACTGATCCGGTCGATATATTCAGCAGAGACATTGATGGGACCAATATACGCATCAAGCATATGATTGATCCCATCGATCATCTTCCCGTTCTCACCCG